>NZ_JAFNNC010000008.1:0-130489 GCF_026537005.1 Gilliamella sp. B2785
TGCCGAACTCAGAAGTGAAACGCCGTAGTGCCGATGGTAGTGTGGGTATTACCCATGTGAGAGTAGGGTGCCGCCAGACTTTTAAATTAGAGCGAAAGCCCAGCAGCAATGCTGGGCTTTTTTGCATTAAGGGATCAGTATTTTTAATACTATTGAGCAAATAAATTCCTATATCTCTCTGATATTTTAAGCAGCTTAATAATCGACGAAAATCAAAGAATAGAACAAAACACTTCCTTTAAATAATTAATGCGTTAAATGCTACTTGCCTATACTTAAAAACATCATAATTTCTTTCATATTATCTTTAGTAACAAGATAATTTGGGGAAAAGGTAATCTTTTCTAAAATACTAAATACATCTAAATTAACAAAATTATTAAATTAAAAATTAAAGGGTTTAATGAATTCATGATTGGATGAATAACGCTTAAATGAAACCAAAGTTAATTTGGTAGATAAAATATGGATTTTGAGAATACTACAAAATCAATAACCATTAATAGTGAGGGATAAAAGCGTGTTAGATTTTGTGTTAATGGAGATTGAATAAATGAACAATAGATTGAAAAAAGCAATATTCATTAAATAAATATTGCTTTAAATTTTTATTATTAGCCTAAAAGTAGGGCATCATCTGTTACTTTTTCACCGCGAGTTTTTTCGAACATCTCTAATAAATCATTGACGGTTAATTTATCTCGCTTTTCCCCTGAAACATCAAGCACCACTTGCCCTTGATGAAGCATGACTGTTCTAGTGCCGTATTCTAAAGCTTGTTTCATTGAATGGGTAACCATCATTGTGGTTAACTTATTTTTTAAAACAATTTCATTAGTGAGATCCAAAACGAATTGTGCTGTTTTAGGATCAAGTGCAGCAGTGTGTTCATCAAGTAATAAAATCTTAGATGGTTGTAATGTCGACATTAATAGACTTACTGCTTGTCTTTGTCCTCCTGATAATAATCCCATCATATCTGATAAGCGATTCTCAAGGCCTAAATTGAGTGTTGCTAGTTTTTCTTTAAATAAGGCCCTCAGCTTGCGATTTAATGCTGGTAGTAAAGTGAAACTATTACCTCGGTTATAAGCAATCGCTAAGTTTTCTTCGATAGTAAGATTTTCACATGTCCCTACCATAGGATCTTGGAATACTCGTGCAACCATACCGGCTCTTTTCCAAGCAGGCCAACGAGTCACATCTTTATTATTAATAATCACATGTCCCGAATCAGCAATCAAATCACCACTAATCACATTAAGTAAAGAACTCTTTCCTGCGCCATTACTACCGATTATAGTAACAAACTCACCTTCACTGATATTGAGATTTAAACCTCGTAATACATGATTTTCAATTGGTGTTCCTTGATTAAACGTCAATTGCAATTGCCCAACATTGATCATGCTTACTTCCCTCTTCTTTTTGAGTATTTTTTCAGTTGTTTTGGTAAGACTAAAGCTAAAACAACCAATATTGCCGTGATAAGATTTAAATCCTCTGTACCGACACCAATCTCTTGTAAAAATTCATTGCTAAGTGCAAAGGCAATAAATAAACGGTATAAGATAGCGCCGAAAATAACAGCAATCATAACCGCCCAAATGCGTTTTGTTGGGAAAATACTTTCACCTATAATGATTGATGCAAGGCCGATAACAATAGTCCCCACCCCAATAGTAATGTCAGCACCGCCTTGAGTTTGAACAAATAATGAACCACCAAGTGCGATTAATCCGTTTGAAATTGCCATACCTAAAATAGTGATACCACCTGTTGGAATTCCTTGGGATTTAGCCATTCGTTGGTTAGTACCAGTCGCTCTTAAAGCCAATCCGATTTGGGTATTTAAAAATAGGTTAAGTAGCAACCAAAATACAACAACAAAAGCTAAAACCATAAGTGGTTGCACTAAATATTGATTACTATAATCTTCATTGATAAATGGAGAGAAAATAGTTTTTGCATCGAGTAAAGATAGATTAGGCGAACCAGCCATTCTTGGTGTTTCATCCATGAGATAAGGTCCTAATCCTAAAATTCTTAGATTAATTGAATAAAGGCCTATCATCACGATAATACTTGATAGTAATTGTAATATGTTAAGTTTAACATATAACAGTCCAGTCATTGCACCGGCAATACAACCAGCAAACATACCTAGAAAAGTTGCAATCCATGGATCAATACCGACATACATACACAAACCACATACTGCCCCACCAAGTGGAAAACTCGCATCAGCGGTTAGATCGGGGAAGTCAAGTAGTCGAAACGATATAAACACGCCTAAGCTAACTAATGCGTAAATAAGTCCTATTCCAACTGAGCCTAATAAAAATTCAAATGACATGAAAATATCCACTAAAAAAAGTAACCGCCAAAGTAGGCGGTTTAGTTATTAAAACGGTTTAATAAATTATTTTTCAACAATTTTTGCTGCTGATTTTAAAACCTCTTCAGATAGAGTGACACCTTGGCGTTCAGCAGCCTTTTTATTAATAGTTAATTGTGTGATGTTACCAACTTGTGGTGGAATATCACCTGGTTTTTCACCATTAAGAATTCGAATAACAATTTTACCTGCTTGGCGACCAAGGTCATAATAACTCATTCCCAAAGCAGCAATTGCACCTCGTTCAGCTGAATCAGGATCTGATGCAAGAAGAGGAATTTTGTTTTCATTGGCAACCTTCGCTAATGCTTCATAAGCTGAAACGACGTTATTATCGGTTGTTGTGTAGATCAGATCAACTTTTCCTTTTAAACTTATTGCGGCGGTTGAAATATCAGATGTTCGTTGTGCTGGTGCAGCAATAATTTTCATGCCGCGTTTTCCAAGTGCAACTTGTAATTCTTTAAGCACAATTGTGGAATTTACTTCACTTGGGCTATAAACATAACCAATATTTTTTGCATCAGGTTTAATTTTTAACATCATATCGATTTGTGATTCTAAAGATAATGCATCTGATACACCAGTTACATTGGTTTTAGAAGCTTCCCAACTAGGTGTTAATTTAGCAGCAACGGGATCAGTGACAGCAGTGAATACGATAGGAATCGTTTTGGTTGTCGCCACTAGAGCTTGGGTGCTAGGTGTTGCAATACCAACGATAACATTGGGCTTATTAGCAACAAATTGTTTTGCTATTTGGGCAGCATTAGCGCTACTACCTTGAGCACTAGCAAACTGTAATTTTAAATTTTGACCAACAATATAGCCATTATCTTTTAATTCATCTTCAACACCTTTGCGAACATTATCTAATGCAGGATGTTCTACAATTGCTGTTATCGCGACATATTTTTGCTCAGATTTATTATCTGCTAATGAAAAAAATGTTACTACAGACAAACTAAGTAACATAAAAAGCTTGATGATTAAATTCCGCATGTGGTGCTCCTGTAATATTTATTTTACAACCAACCTAAATATACGTTTACTATAAAGCAAAAACAGATAATTTTCTAGATTTAATAAAAAGTATATGTGTAAATATTTTAATACACCTTATTGCAAGGAATTATGAATAAAATAGGCTTATCAATAATACTTTAAAAAATTTTGCGGTGAGGAACGGGGTTTTTGAACATTCTTTGCCCATTAAAATGGACAAAGAATTGATTTTATTTAGATATATGATTTTATTTTTGACCAATAACTTTATAGGCAGACTCGATAACGTCAGGAGGTAAAGAGATTCCTTGTTTTTTGGCTGCATCAGTATTGACGACAAGGCGTAATGTTTGTCCGATTTCGGGTTTAATATTGCCAGGATCTTCTCCATTTAAAACTCTTACCACCAGCTTACCTGATTGACGACCTACATCGTAATAGCTCATTCCATAAGCAGCAACAGCTCCTCGCTCAATGGCATCAGGAAACGATGCTAACAGTGGGATTTTATTTTCATTGGCAAATTTAACTAATGATTCATAAGCTGAAACAACGTTGTTATCTGTTGTGGTGTAGATCAGATCAACTTTTCCTTTCAATGTATTGGCTGCTGTTGAAATATCCGCTGTACGTTGGGCAGGCACCGCCACCAATGAAATATTTTGTTGGCTAAGTTCATTTTGAAGATTTTTTAACACTACAGTTGAATTAATTTCGCTAGGACTATAAATATAACCAACAGATTTTACATTAGGCACAACTTTTTTCATAAATTCAATTTGAGGGCCTATTTCTTGATAGTCTGAAACGCCAGTGACATTGTTATGAGAGGGATTCCAATCTTTAATTAATTTTGCTGCAATTGGATCAGTAATTCCTGCAAAAACAACGGGTATTTGTTTAGTTGCGGCAACTGTTGCTTGAGCACTTGGTGTTGCAATTGCAACGATGACGTCTGGTTTAGCTGCAACGAACTGTCTGGCAATTTGTGCGGCTGTTGCACTACTACCTTGGGCACTTCGATATTGGACATTTAAATTATCGTTTAACTTAAATCCATTCGCTGTTAACTCATCTTTTACTCCATCACGGATTTGGTCTAATGAAGGGTGTTCAACAATTGCTGTTATCGCAACATTTTTTACCGCATTAGCCAAACAGAAAAATGGCGTAATTACTAACATCAATATTAAAATTATAGCGCGTTTCATCATAAAGAACTCGTAAACTAGTACAGTGATATGATTCTAATCTTAATATTACAAAATGTTAAGTAATATTTTTAACTTTTGTAATTTCTTATTGGGAAAAGACAAAAGGATTTAACCCACTTTTTGCAAATCCTTCTTCTTCAGTCTTGATATCCAATATTAATGAGGCAACATCATCAGCAATGATTTCGATATGAGGATCTTTATCTTGGTCTAATATTTTCAAATAGCTATGGCAAGCATCACAGCACTCGGTTTTTATTGCAGCTAATTCTTTATCCAAAGAGAAGTATTGAATATCTTGCATATTATCACAACAAGTACATTTCACTCGTGGTACATACCATTCGCTTTCACATAAGCTACAATGAAGGTATCTTAATCCATTATTTGCACCAAGCTGAATAATACTCGCAGCTGGCATACTATTACACACTGGGCATAGCCAGCTTTCATTGGTATTTTCAGCGACGGCTTTGCCTTTAATTTGACTAGCTAGTTGGCAATAATAGACTGATAAAGCTGACCAAATAAATATGGATTCATTACCATCAACTAAATTAAATTTACCATTGAGTAAGTTGCGTGCTTTCTCTTGAAGTTGATTGGAATCGTTTTGTTTTAATTGTTCAATAACAGATTGAATTTGATAGGTTGTATTTGAAAATGAATTTAATAATGTTAATAAATAATCTTGCCAAATATCATTTAATGGTAAGTTTTCCAAACTTAATGGCGGAAAATCATTATTAAGTGATGGAGAGATATCAATAGGTTTTTTGATTAAAATAGCCTGTTGCTCGACAATCTTAGCGCAGAAATTTAAATAATCACTTAAAGAATTGTTTCGTGCTAGCGTTTTTAAACGCTCGGCGCGATGAATATAAAGTGTTTTCGGTGATGGATAAAAGAGTAAGGGAATCTGTCTAATTACGGTGTTTTGTTGTTCAAGCTGCTCTCGTGGGATGATTTTTATACTCATTCTTGATTACCAATTTTGTTATTTTTTCCATCATTAATCTAATAGGCTAAGAATTCCGCTGATTTATATCAGCGGAGATTAATTATTCTTATAAAGCAGGTTTTTGTTCTGTTTGAGATGATGGCTCAATATCGTTCTTTTGATTGTCTTTAAGTTCTTGCTGATAGACTTTTTTCATTTCTTCTTCGTACCATGAGGAGTGGTTTTTAAATGCCCACGCTCGTGATACATATCCAGTTATCATTCCTTTTATAGACCCTTTAACCCAAATTGCCATATAAGCATGACCAATAGCCAGTAAAATAAGACAAATAGCCGCAAAAGAGTGGAAAAATATTGCGATTCGGACTATTTGAATAGGAAAATAATCAGATACATATCGGCGCCACATTATTAAGCCCGTAACGAATAGCACAAAGATTAAGCTCATAATGCACCAGAATAAAAACTTTTGGCCAACATTATATTTACCAATTGGGATACCTTCTTCTTTTCCCATAATCACGTTTTTAAAGTTTTTAATCCATAAAAGGTCATTTTTATTTGGAATATTGTGATGAGCTAATTTGATAAACATGAACATTAATAAAATGAATACCACACAACCAATTATAGGGTGTAAAGCTCTCACCAATTGTGGTGTGCCAAGAAATAATCCAAATAACTTGATTGATGGAAAAAATAAAGATAAACCTGATAACGCGGTTAATATAAACAAACAGACCATACACCAATGACAGAAGCGTACAATAAGTGGTGTTCTTAATATCATTCCTTTCTTATTCATGACGAGCCTCCGATTGTGTTGAATTAGGACTATTTTTTCGACCTAAAATAGGTAGTCCTAAACGTTTTCTTGCTTGTTTGTCCGCTTCTTTTTCGTGTTCAATATCTTCGTCATCGACTTCAACTGCACCTACCCCCATGTAGTGGAAGAGTAATCCGCCGAAAGTAGCAACAAAAGCAGCAGCTGAAAGTGGTTTCCATGCGCCTTTCCAGAATTTAACGATTTCGCTAATTTGAGGATCTTTAGGTAATCCATGGTAAAGTTCAGGTTGATCAGCATGATGTAGTACATACATAACATGAGTACCGCCGACACCTTCTGGATTGTAGAGTCCTGCGTTTTCAAATCCACGTTTTTTTAAATCAACAATTCGGTGTTCGGCATGGCGAATCATATCTTGTTTGGTGCCAAAATGAATTGCTCCAGTAGGGCAGGTTTTTACGCAAGCAGGTTCTTGACCAACAGCAACTCGATCAACACATAATGTGCATTTATAAGAGTGGTTATCTTCTTTGCTAACACGTGGAATATTAAATGGACATCCTGCGACGCAATAACCACATCCAATACAGTGTTCTGATTGGAAATCGACAATCCCATTAGCATATTGAATGATTGCTCCTTCAGATGGGCACGCTTTTAAGCAACCAGGATCTGCACAATGCATACAACCATCTTTACGTATAAGCCATTCGAATTTGCCATTGATTTCAACTTCTGAATAACGCATTACGGTCCATGCTTTTGGTTCTAAGTCAGCTGGATTATCATAAACGCCGACGGTATTTCCTACTTCTGCTCGCAGATCATTCCATTCGCTACAAGCTACCTGACAAGCTTTACAACCGATACAGGTGGTCACGTCAATTAATTTAGCTACTTCCTGCTGATAATCTCTTGCCCTAGGTGCAGGTGTTAGGGCATTAGTTGCTGAGCGGCGAATAATATCTTGAGTTTGTAATGACATAATCTATCCTCCTTCTTATGCCGCTGTGGTAACTTTTTCGATGTTGACTAAGAAGGACTTGTATTCTGGGGTTTGTGAATTAGCATCACCTAAATGCGGTGTTAATTCATTAACCAAAAAGCCTTTTTTAGTTTGACCTGTGAATCCCCAAACAATTGGAATTCCTATGGTTTCGATCTCTTTACCATCAACTGTCAAAGTAGGTAAACGTTTTGTCACAACTGCTTTGGCTTTGATATAACCTCGATATGAAGTTACTTTCACTGTATCGCCCAATTTTATGCCTTTTTTATTCGCAAGATTTTCACTAAGCTCAATAAATTGTTCTGGTTGTGTTATTGAAGCTAATCTTGCATGTTGCGTCCAAAAGTGGAAGTGCTCAGTAATACTGTATGTTGTACCAACATAAGGAAATTCATCTGCTTTACCTAAGCGAGCTAAATCTTCTTTAAATGCTCGAGCTACTGGACTATTTACTTGTTTAGGGTGCATTGGGTTATTTGAAATTGGTGTTTCAAATGGTTCATAATGTTCAGGAAATGGTCCATCAACTAAACGATTCAAACAGAACAGCCCACCTAATCCATCATTGTTCATGATGAAGGCTCCCGCTCCAGAATCAGGTGATAACGTGGCAGTAAAATCTGGTACGTCATTGCCGACCCAACTTGTTCCGTTCCATTTGATTAACATCCGATTTGGATCCCATGGTTTTCCATTTTCATCAGTAGAAGCACGATTATAGAGTACACGTCGATTCATCGGCCAAGCCCAAGCCCAGCCAGCATGAATACCCTTACCTGATGGGTCACTAGGATCTCGGCGAGCCATTTGGTTACCTTGTTCAGTCCAAGAGCCACAAAATATCCAAATTCCAGATGAGGTCGTTCCGTCGGCTTTTAATTGAGAAAAACCACTTAATAGTTGGCCTTTTTTAAGGATGATGTTGCCATTAGTGTCCGTTATGTCAGCCAATGCTCGACCATTACACTCTTTTGCTAACTCTTCGGCTGCTGGACCTTCAGGATCTTGATAATCCCAAGTTAAATTATTAATTGGTTCGTGATAAGCGCCACCTTCTTCTTCATAAAGCTCTTTAATTCTTAAATAGATTCGCGCAATAATCTCTGGATCGTAAAGTGATTCATAAGGTGGTCTAGCAGCTGCCCAATGCCATTGTAATAAACGTGATGAGTTAACAATGGTCCCATTTTCCTCAGCAAAACAGTTGGCCGGAAGTCTAAAGACTTCTGTTTGTATTTTACTTGGATCAACATCATTTGATTCACCATGATTTTTCCAAAACTCGGCTGTTTCAGTTGGCAATGGATCGATATTTACCAAGAATTTGAGTTTGGATAATCCCTCACGAATACTATTTTTATCAGGTAAGGCAGCCAGTGGGTTAAACCCTTGGCAAATAAAACCATTAGCTTGCCCGTCACGCATCATTTTACTAAAACGTAAAATATCATAGGTTTTATCCCATTTTGGTAACCAATCAAATCCCCAATTATTATCCCCAGTTGCCTTATCACCATACATTGCTTTCATAAAACTAATAAAGAATTTAGGGTAATTACCCCAAAAATTAACCTCATTTGGACCAAGAGGTTTTGGTGTTTTTTCTGCTAAGTATTGTTCAAGCGATGTTTGAGAATCTTTTGGTAGATCAAGATAAGCAGGTAATCGATTAGACAGTAAACCTACATCAGTTAATCCTTGAATATTTGAGTGACCACGCAAAGCATTTATACCACCACCCATGACACCAATATTACCAAGAATCAGTTGAATCATTGCTGCAGTGCGGATGATTTGTGTACCATAAGTATGTTGAGTCCAACCTAATGCATATAGGAAAGTTGCCGCACGATCATTGGTTTTAGTACTGGCGAGTGAACGACAAACATGTAAAAAGCCATCTACAGGGCTACCCGTTATTTTATTTACAATTTCTGGCGTATAGCGACTAACATGTTGTTTTAGTAAATTCCAAACACAGCGTGGGTGACTTAATGTTTTATCTCTTAATGCAAAACCATTTTCATCTTTTTGATATGCCCAACTGGTTTGATCGTATTGACGATTTTCTGCATCGTAACCACTGAACAATCCACTATTATTATCAAAGTTGAAATCGTCACGCACAATTAAGCTAGCATTAGAGTGTGTTATAAGATATTCAAAGTTGACTTCGTTATTAGTGATAAGGTAATTAATGATACCAAGTAGAAAAGCGATATCTGAACCTGCACGAATAGGTACATAATGATCAGCTACCGAAGCGGTTCGATGAAAGCGTGGATCAATCGCTATGAGTTCTGCACCGTTAGTAATTTTGGCTTCAATTGCCCATTTAAAACCAACTGGATGGGCTTCAGCTGCGTTACCCCCCATAACAATAACCACATTAGCATTTTTAATATCGTTCCAGTTATTGGTCATGGCGCCTCGACCAAAGGTAGCACCTAAACTAGATACTGAGGGCCCATGGCAAACTCTAGCTTGAGTTTCAAGGCTTAGCATTCCTAAAGAACGGGCAACTTTAAATGCTAACCAACCCGTTTCATTACTCGCAGCTGAAGTCACTAGCCAGCCAGTAGTTGTCCAGCGGTTAACCGTCGTTCCTTGCTCATTTTTTTCTTGAAAATTTTTATCACGGTCAGCTTTCATTAAGCGAGCTATGCGGTCAATTGCTTCATCCCAGCTGATTCGTTGCCATTTGTCAGAACCTGGCGCACGATACTCTGGGTATTTAACTCGTTGTTCGCTTTTTATATAGTCGAGTACGCCAGCACCTTTCGGACAAAGTGAACCACGACTAACAGGATGGTCAGGATCGCCTTCGATATGAAAAATAGACGATTCGGCATTCTTAGCGCCATCTCCTCGGCTATAAAGGAGCATTCCACATCCAACAGAACAGTAAGTACAATTATTTCGCGTTTCTTTTGATTTTAACAATTTATATTGGCGAGTTTGTGCAAGCGCTACATTCGGCATTAATCCTAAAGTAGCGACAGTTGTTCCTGCCATGCCACCAGCACAGATCTTAAAGAACTGTCTACGGTTAAATAGCATATGAACTCCTTAAAAAGCTGACATTACATTTTATTATCTAATTTTTTCGATGTTATAAACATCCTTACTAATTGTAATGATAATATTTAATTGAATGGAAATAAAGGTATACTTTCACAAAAGTTTGACATATGTCAAAAAAACAATAGTGCTATTTATTAAATTTGTTAATGAAGATTATAAAGAATAAAATTATTTAGAAAACAGTGATAAAGCATAAAAAAAGATACTTTATTTAATGATTGAAGTTTATTCGGCTTACCCAAAATAATCAAGTAAGCCCAAGATAATTTAATTTTTAAGGATTGATTTCATCAATTGTTTGCATTACACGGTTAGTAATTAATGGTTTAAGTATATTATTCATAGTTTCGATTTTCGGTAAATTTGCATCACCTTTATCATCTAAATAACCTTGTTCCCGAAGCGAAGCAACTAGTGTTGAAAAAACACCTTTATCAAAAAATTCAGGGGCATTTATACCATGTAATATTGAAAGCCGTTCTGCAATTAAACGTCCTTCTTTTTCTAAGGTTGCACGACTAATTGTTGGATCTTTTTGTAACAATGAAAATGCAATGACATAGCGTTGTAATGTATCTCTTGATGATGACGCTAACAACTGTAATCCTGACATTTTTAAGTAGTTCAATGTTAATTTATCAGGTGAATAACTTATTAGATTCAAATCAGCATAAGTTGCAATAATTTTATTAACGTATTCAGTTAATTGATCTTCATTATGATATAAAAATAGCTCTGATTTTATTAAAGGGAAGAGCAATTTAATCTGCATAAGTACTTCATCAATTGAAATGCGATTATGTTTAAGTAAAATTCTAGCCACAATTGCCGGTATAATCAGTAAATGCTGAATATTATTGCGATAATAGGTCATCAATACTGCTTGTTCGGTAGTTAACCCCACCATTTCACCAACTTCATCAGTAGTAATGACAAATTTACCCATTTCTTTGGCATGTTCAAACATCTCTTCGGCAGTTTGATCGGGAATGGTAATCAAATCAGAGTAAGGAATGTTTTTTAATAATTTTAAAAGATAATCTAAATGCTCTAATAATTTTACTTTTGTTAATGTGCATTGATCAGCGGCTAATAATATTGAACAGCATAAATTCATAGCATTAATCGCAGCCGAAGAATTGATGTGCTCCATAATTTGTTTTGCAAGCAAATTAGTTGTTGGTGTTAACCAATTAGGGCGCTGTGTTCCTGTAGGATCAATAGCATCTCGCCATTCAGGTATATGCTGATTTAAAAATTGATTTAAAGGTATTGGGCTACCAAAGTTAACGTAGCCAAAGCCTAGTTTTTTTAATTTGAAGAAGGCTTTAATTGTGCTCCACAAGCTTTCTTTTTCTTTTTTAGCGCCACGCAGCTCGTTAGCATAAGTGGCAACTTCTAAAACATGTTCATAACCAATATAGACCGGGACAATTGTGATTGGGCGTGTATCACCTCGTAATAAAGTTTGGATTGTCATCAACAACATTCCGGTTTTAGGGTCGAGTAGTCTTCCTGTGCGTGAGCGCCCGCCTTCAATGAAATATTCGACGGCATAACCGCGGATAAATAACTCTGCTAAATACTCTCTAAATACGGCGGTATAGAGTTTGTTACCTTTAAATGAACGGCGGATAAAAAATGCCCCTAAGCGCCTAAAGATAGGGCCTGCTGGCCAGAAATTTAAATTGATACCAGCTGCAATATGTGGTGGAACTAATCCTTGCCGATAAAGTACATAAGACAATAACAAATAGTCCATATGACTTCGATGACATGGTGCATAAACGATTTCGTGTCCATTTTCAGCAAGCTCTCGAACTGGATCAGCGTTTGTTACTTTTAAACCTTGATAAAGTCTGTTCCAAGCCCAAGTAAGAACAAAGTCAGTCACTCTTAGCATGCGGTAAGAAAAATTAGCCGCGATTTCATTTAGAAGTGATAAAGCATTTTTCTTGGCTTTATCTAGCCCAATATGTTTACTTTTAGCTTCTTCTTGTATTGCCTCAGCAAGAGCTGGGTTAGTTAATAATTTATTAAGCATTTCCTGTCTAACAGGCAATTTAGGACCAACAGAAGCCGCTCTTTGTTTAGCAAAGTGAATACGTGCTACACGTGCAAGCTTATGAGCTAAAACAGAAATATCTTGTTTATCGTCGACTTTAATATCTTTAAAAGATACGGTCCGAGAAAATCGAGTATAGCAGTCACGACCAGAAATTAAGATTTTATAAAGTTTATAGGTAGCACCTAACACTTGCAGTGAAGGCATTTTTTTGCCTTCTTTATCTGGTTTACGACCAAACATGACAGATACAGGCAACATTTGAACATCAAGTTCATCATTTTGTTGATGCGCTGAAATGTATTCCCTTAAAATTTCGATAGATTTATTTTTTTGTTTACTTGAAGCAAAAATTCCTGGCCCTTTATCGATATAAATATAAGCAGGTACAGTTTTATCATTAATATCAATTCCTAATAAAGGATCTGGTAAATGATATTTTAGACAAAGCGACCTAACTACCATTAAATCAATTTGAGAGTTATAAGGAAGCACATACAAAATTGGACGATGGATATCGAGGTCCAGTTCAGTAATGGGATCGGTAGGAATTGGTTTACTTTTAACAAAAAGCTTAACAGGAATTTGAATTAGTGAAAAATAAATTTTTGTCCACCAAGAAAACATAAAAATAAACCTCATACTTTGTTGCTAACTATATACTTAAATCATTTTAAGTTATTTATTTACCAACCTAATAATGAATGTTTAAGCTGTAAATTGATATGATACTCTAATATAAAAAACATTAATCCAAGTATATATGCGTTACAGTATAGCAAATTTGCATAATCTTGTAGTGATTACATTATGATAATGACAACGTATTATAAAGGTTTATTTCTATCAGCACCATATCAGCATGAATTGAATATTACCGTTAATTAAAGCAAGTTATTCACACAATTTTCATTAAGGATACAAATCGGTTATTCTTTATTTGCAATGTTAGCATTAAATTTATTATAAGTTTTCTTTAGTCTTACCTAAAAAATAATTTACGCTAGTAAGCGTATACTAACAATTGCACTTTATATATCTATCGCCTAGAATAACTATCTTTATTTTGCTACGAAGAATCTATTTATGAATACTATTCTTGAGCTGTTTTCCTCGGTAAATGCAGTGGTTGTTGCAGTTATTTTAATGTTAGTCCTTTCGCTTTGCCGTGTTCATGTGGTGATTAGCTTAATCATTGGTGCTTTTGTCGGTGGTTTATGTAGCCATTTAACATTAAAAGAAACAATTGACGCTTTTAATACTGGGATTAGCAACGGGGCTAATATTGCGCTTTCTTATGCTATGCTTGGTGCGTTTGCAGTAGCAATTTCAAAATCAGGATTACCAGAATTGTTAGCTGACAAAGCCATTAAGCAGTTAACGACTAATGATGCTAAAACTCGAATTAAATGGTTGTTAATTATCATAATCGGGTTAGTTAGTATTTCCTCACAAAATATCATCCCAATTCATATTGCTTTTATACCGTTGTTAATTCCGCCACTATTATATGTAATGTCGAGATTGCAACTAGATAGACGAATGATTGCTTGTATCATGACATTTGGTTTGATTACACCATATATGTTTTTACCTGTCGGATTCGGTAATATTTTCTTAAATCAAATCTTATTAAAAAATATTATTTCATCGGGGATGGATGTTAGCCATGTTAATGTTATGCATGCTATGGCTATTCCGGCTTTTGGTATGTTTGTTGGTCTACTTTGGGCTATTTTCGTTAGTTATCGTAAACCGAGACAATATAAACTGATTCATGAAGAAAGCCATGCCGAAGAGTTTAGTAATGTAAGTACTCGTTCACTTGTCGTCTCATTATTAGCAATTATTCTCTCTTTTACTGTCCAACTTTATACTGGATCGATGATTTTAGGTGCTTTAATTGGCTTTATCTGTTTTATTGCTTCAGGCTCAATTAAATGGGGTGAGGCAGACGGAATCTTTACCGATGGTATCAAAATGATGGCGATGATCGGCTTTGTGATGATATCAGCTCAAGGCTTTGCTGAAGTATTAAAACAGACTCATGAAATAGAACCTTTAGTTGTTAATAGTGCCTCATTATTCGCGGGGAATAAAGTAGTAGCATCTTTTATGATGATGTTAGTTGGCTTGATCATTACACTTGGTATTGGTTCATCTTTCTCTACTGTACCAATTATTGCAGCTATCTATGTTCCTTTATGTGTTCAGTTGGGCTTTTCACCAATAGCAACCGTTTGTTTAATTGGTGCGTCAGGAGCGATTGGCGATGCAGGTTCACCTCCTTCAGATACTATTTTAGCAACATCTGCTGGTTTAAACAGTGATGGTCAGCATGATCATATAAGAGATAGTGTTATTCCAACCTTTACCCATTTTAATATTCCATTGTTTATAGCTGGTTGGGTGGGATCATTAATTTTATAAATATTTAGATTGATGAGTTAAGGTCATTATTGGTTATGAATAAAAAGTCACACTCAAATATTCGAGCTATTTGTGCTCAAGCGATTTTTAACGTACTTGAAGAGGGGCAATCGCTTAGTACGGCCTTAACGTTATTTAGCCATAAAGTAGCAGAAAAAGATCGCGCGCTAATGCAAGAAATCTGTTTTGGTGTGATGCGTGTTTTACCTGAACTTAATTTTTATATTCATACTTTGATGAATAAAGTTCTTACCGGGAAAAATCGAGTTCTACACTATTTATTGTTAGTGGGTATTTACCAAATTTTATATACCAGAATACCTGAACATGCAGCTGTAGGTGAAACAGTTAATGCAGTAAATGATTTAAAAAAATCAGCGCTCAAAGGATTAGTAAATGGCGTATTGCGTGAATTTTTACGCCAACAAGAATCATTACAACGAAAATTTGTACAGGATGATAAAGCACCTCAAACCTTGCATCCAAGTTGGTTAGTTAATCGTCTTACGCAAGCTTACCCCGAGAAATGGCAAGCAATCATTTCTGCCAATAACCAAAAACCACCAATGTGGTTACGCGTTAATCTTAATCACTATTCTGTTAGTGAGTATCAACAATTGTTAACTGAACGGCAAATTGAATCAGAAGCTTTTGCTGATTTGCCTTGTGCTATCAGGTTATTATCGCCTGTAAATGTAACGAAATTACCTTATTTTGCTGAAGGAGCCGTTACCGTACAGGACTTATCTGCTCAATATGCTGCATATTTGTTAGAACCCCAAAATGGTGAGCAAATTTTGGATATGTGTGCCGCTCCAGGTGGAAAAACAACCCATATCTTAGAAATTGCACCTAAAGCAAATTTATTAGCGGTAGATGTTGATGCAGGTCGTGCTAAACGTATTGAAGAAAATCTGGCTCGCCTAAAACAAGTAGCAGAAGTTAAAGTGGGTGATGGTCTTACACCTGAAAAATGGTGCTCGGGTAAACAATTTGACCGAATTTTGCTTGACGCACCATGCTCGGCAACAGGCGTAATTCGTCGCCATCCTGATATCAAGTGGTTACGGCGAGATAGTGATATTGCGCAACTCACTGAATTGCAACATGGAATCTTAACCAATATTTGGTCTTATTTAAAAACAGGTGGCACTTTAGTCTATGCTACCTGTTCAATACTACCTGATGAAAATAGATTACAAATTGAGCGGTTTTTACAAGAAAACAGCAATGCCCAACTTGTGGGTGATACGAAACAATTTTTACCAACTGTACACGGTGGTGATGGTTTTTTCTATGCTGTTTTAAAAAAAAGTAGTTAGTACATTTTTACAATGCCAGCTCTGTTTAAAAATGATTAATGTATTAACATTGCGCTACTTACTGTAATTTTCAATCAATTGAACTAATTGCTGACTATGCTTTAATGCTTTTGCTTTTATTGTCGTTTTTTCTCCCTCAATAACAGGCGACACGCCATATAAAATGGCAGGGGAAAGGTATTTCATTTGCGTGTAGAGCGCTGAAGTTTTTACGGATTGAAGTAAATGATTCATTAATTCAGGGGAATATTTTTGAAAATTTTGCTCTGTTTGTCCTACAGTTAAACTTTGCAATAACTTTTTATCTTTTAATTTATCGCCTTTCGAGCCATAAGCAAATTGATAGGTTAATACCTCATCAAACCATATTTTTAGTATTGCTGGCATGTTGAACCAATACATAGGGTATTGTAGAACGATAAGATCATGTCTAAGTAAAGCAGCTTGTTCTTCTTGTACATTGATTTTGTAATCTGGATAAAGTTGGTGAATATTACGAATTTCAATATCCTTTACTTTATCTTGTAATGTTTCAATAATCGTTTTATTGGCAATTGATTGTTCAATATTAGGGTGACCTAAAATAATTAATGGCATAATTGTTCCTTTGTTTTTATACTATAAAAAATTTAGTTACTCTCTTTAGTTTAGTGATTAATATTTTTTCAGCAATATCTATCTAATTTGATAGTAGGAATGTGTATGCAAAGCAGTGAACATCGATCATCAATACGATATAAGAATAAAATTTATTATTGCCCAATAAGTTTAGCTATGGATTTAATCGGTGGAAAATGGAAAGGTGTTATCCTTTATTATTTGCTTTCTGGTGAAAAACGATTTAGTGAGTTAAAAGTGGTGATCCCTGAAATCACTGATATGACGCTGAGCATCCAGCTTAAAAAGTTGGAGGAAGATGAACTTATCACTCGTAGTGTATATGGTGAAAAACCACCACTTAAAGTGTTATACAAATTAACCCCTTTGGGTGAAAAAATTGGCCCAGCACTTGAACAGCTTTGTATGTGGGGACTATCTGTTTAGTCTTCTTTCTTCATTTCTAAACTGAAGCTAATTACTATTGATTAACAATGAAATTTCTTGCAAAAAAAGTTGAGGAACGGGGTTTTTGAGCCGTAAAATTTAAGAAATAACTTCTTATAATCCTTACTTGGACAATCTTTAGTAGATATGGTAAATTCCGAATCTGTTTTACATTTTTAAGACTTTCGATATATGGCTTATACATTAACCTATAATGATCTCCCAGAAAATATTCAATACTGGCAAGGTTTACCTTTGTCTTTAAATGGTTGTGAAGTTGTTCCATTGGATTACAATGCGGGTAAAACGGGTTGGATTATTTATGGGAAAAAGTTAAATAAAACACTGCTTTCAAAATTTCAAAGGCAACTTGCAATGCCAATGGTTGTGGTTTCATCTTGGAAAATTAAAACCTATCAAATAGTACGTATTGCTGGCGTAATGCCGAAAAAAGCCAAATCGATTTCGCTAACATTAGGTATTGATGTTTCACCAATTGATAATTTACCCACATTGCATTCCCCAGGTTTATTAGTCATGGATATGGACTCGACCGCAATTGGTATTGAGTGTATTGATGAACTAGCAAAATTACACGGTGTCGGTGAACAAGTTGCTGCCGTGACTGAGCTTGCTATGCGTGGTGAACTTGATTTTGCTACCAGCTTACGTAAACGAGTTGCTACATTAAAAGGCGCACAGCAAGATATTTTAGAACAAGTAAAAGAGAGTCTACCATTAACACCAGGATTAACTTATTTAGTTAAAGAGTTACATAAAAAAAATTGGCATGTTGCCATTGTTTCGGGTGGATTTACTTATTTTGCAAATCATTTAAAACAGAAGTTAAAACTAATTGATGCTCACGCTAATGAATTAGAAATTAAAAACGGTAAGCTGACAGGTAAAGTTAATGGGCAAATTGTTGATGCTAAATATAAAGCGCGGATGTTACAACAATTAGCCACCTCTTTAGATATTCCTATTGAGCAAACTGTTGCGATTGGTGATGGGGCAAATGATTTAATGATGATTAGAATTGCAGGGCTTGGTGTTGCTTATCATGGAAAGCCTAAAGTCGTTGAAAAAGCAAGAATCAGCATCAATTATGCTGATTTAACCGGTTTATGGTGCATCTTATCTACCAGTTTATTAAGTGAAGGCTAGGAGAAGAATTTGGCAAAAACAGTAAAGCGCGCTTATGTCTGTAATGATTGTGGTGCTGACTATCCTCGTTGGCAAGGTCAATGTAGCGCTTGTCATGCATGGAATACCATTACTGAAGTTAGGTTAGCTAGTAGTTCATCACGCAATGACCGATTAACCGGCTATGCCGGTGGTGCAGGGCAAACTAAAATCCAAAAATTATCTGAAATTAGTCTGGAAGCCTTACCCAGATTTTCAACTGGATTTTCTGAATTTGATCGTGTACTTGGTGGTGGTGTAGTACCAGGTAGTGCTATCTTAATTGGTGGTAACCCCGGTGCCGGTAAAAGTACTTTGCTACTGCAAACCATGAGTAAACTGTCAGCACAAATGAATACCCTTTATGTAACTGGTGAGGAATCATTACAACAAGTAGCGATGCGTGCACATCGTTTAGGTTTACCGACAGATAATATTAATATGTTGTCTGAAACCAGTATTGAGCAGATCTGTTTACTTGCTGAACAGTCACAGCCAAAGTTAATGGTTATTGACTCAATTCAAGTTATGCATCTTGCTGATATTCAATCTTCGCCAGGTAGTGTGGCTCAAGTTCGTGAAACTGCAGCTTATTTAACGCGTTTTGCGAAAACCAAAGGCATAGCCATTATTATGGTTGGCCATGTGACTAAAGATGGCTCACTAGCAGGCCCTAAAGTACTTGAACACTGTATTGATTGCTCAATTTTACTTGATGGTGATGCTGACTCTCGATTTCGAACTTTACGTAGCCATAAAAATCGTTTTGGCGCAGTCAATGAGTTAGGTGTGTTTGCTATGACTGAACAAGGATTGAAAGAAGTCAGTAATCCATCTGCAATCTTTTTAAGTCGTGGTGAAGAGATGTTATCGGGCAGTTCGGTAATGGTGTTATGGGAAGGTACTCGTCCATTACTGGTTGAAATTCAAGCGTTAGTTGATCATTCTGTATATGGCAATCCAAGGCGAGTGACTGTCGGGCTTGATCAAAATCGGCTGGCACTTTTACTCGCGGTTTTGCATCGCCATGGTGGCTTACAAATGGCTGATCAGGATATTTTTGTTAACGTTGTTGGCGGGGTAAAAGTGACCGAAACTAGTGCCGATTTAGCATTGATTGCTGCATTGATATCCAGTTTTCGAAATCGCCCTTTACCA
This sequence comes from Gilliamella sp. B2785, assembly GCF_026537005.1. Lineage (NCBI taxonomy): Bacteria > Pseudomonadati > Pseudomonadota > Gammaproteobacteria > Orbales > Orbaceae > Gilliamella > Gilliamella sp. B2785. The sequence continues at coordinate 19,663 of NZ_JAFNNC010000008.1, forward strand.
CAAGATGTGGTTATTTTTGGTGAAATAGGTCTGGGAGGAGAAATACGACCAGTACCAAGTGGTCAAGAGCGTATTTCTGAAGCCGCTAAACATGGTTTCAAAAAGGCAATAGTGCCTATAGCTAATATGCCAAAGAAAAAGCCAGAAAATATGCAGATCTTTGCTGTTAAGAAAGTGTCGGAAGCGTTAGATATTTTAAGTGATCTTTAGAGTGTTCAAATATTGCTAAATACTCCGCCGATTTTTGTATCGGCGAAGTATAACTGGCTAATATTAAGGTTAATTAATAACAAATTTCATAACAAGGTTGATAGGCACTACCGCCAGGAAGCTTCATGCGATCTTGTTTTACATAGCTAAGCAGTAAATTATCTAATTGCTTCATGATTTCAGGATCACCTTGCAATTTATAGCGACCATGTTCAGCAATTTGCTTCATACCAAACTCTTTAACATTACCTGCAACAATTCCAGAAAAAGCACGGCGTAAATCAGCAGCTAATAATTCAACTGGCTGATCTTTATGTAGATTAAGTGATGCCATGTTTTCATGGGTTGGTTCAAATGGGTGCTGTAATGCTTCATCAATTTTGAGTAACCAGTTAAACCCATAAGCATCACCAGTTGCTAACCGTGATGATTTAACCTGTTTTACCCCATGTTTCATTATGCGTGCAACTTGTTCAGGTGAATCAATGATAATTTCATACAATTTAGTCGCTTCTTCGCCTAAAGTATTACGAATAAATTGATCAATCGCGTCAAAATAATCTTCACACTCTTTTGGACCCGTTAGAATAATTGGTAAAGTCTGATTTTTATTAGCAGGATTGAGCATAATCCCCAAAATATAAAGTAGTTCTTCAGCAGTACCAGGTCCGCCAGGAAAGATAACTATACCATGCGCCATTCGAACAAACGCTTCAAGTCGTTTTTCGATATCTGGCATAATGATGAGTTCATTAACTAATGCATTTGGTGGTTCGGCTGCAATTATCGATGGCTCAGTCATACCAATAAAGCGACTATCTTTTATACGTTGTTGTGCATGACCAACAGCGGCGCCTTTCATTGGTGCTTCCATTATTCCCGGACCGCAGCCTGTACAGATATTAAGTTCTCGTAATCCAAGTTGCATACCAACTTGACGAGCATAATAATATTCACTTTCGTTAATTGAGTGTCCACCCCAACAAACAATTAGATTAGGCTCTTCGCCAACGTGTAGGGCATTGGCATTACGCAGAATAGAAAAAACAAGATTGGTGATGTAATAGGAGTGCTCTTTTTCAAGCTTCTCGTTAGGTACCAAGTGTTTAATTGCCGTAATTTGGCCATTTAAAAAAAGAATATCACGTAAAACCGCAAACAGATTAGCTTGTATGGAGCGAATAATGCGTTTGTCGACAAAAGCACTTTCAGGTGCATCAATAAGCTCTAATTTAACTCCACGCTCTTTACTGATAACGTTAATTTCGAACGATTTAAATCTATCTAGTAATTCTTTAGTGTTATCCGTTTTACTACCCGCATTAAGAGTAGCTAATGAGCAATTTCTAAACAATTGATAAAGTTCGCTATTTGCTGATTTTTTTAAAATATCAACTTCAGCCTGCGCAAGTAAATCCATTGATCCTAACGGACTTATATGGGTAATCATCACAACCTCCATTTGACGGTTTTATCGACAAGGAAATCATTATATACTGAAATATAATGAATACTAAGCAAAGCTGAAAATAAGCTTAAATATAAACCAATTAGGTGAGTAAAAAATTATCTCTAGAGGCAGAATAATAATTACTCTATAATAAAAAATGTTAAAAAATTAACATGTTAAATAGACTGGATTTTATGGTTAGTGAGTTATCAATGAGAAAGGATTTTTATTTACTTATTAAAAATTATATCTTGCAGGTACGAGTGACATATTTAATGATCCGCAGACGCCGAATTTAAACTGTTAGCACAATATAAAGGCGTATTATTGTAAAAAGCCAACATTGCCTAACTGACTACCAATTATTGATTAGATAGCATCAACGCGCAATAGAGAAGGAATTTTATGAAACCTTGCACGACAACCTCGATTGAACATTATCAAATTATCACTGGTTATATCACCGATTTAGCAGTCTATCCATCACGAGAGACTTTTATTCAAGCCCGTAAATTAGCTGGGTGTGCTGATATTGATTTAAACTCAATCGGTTATCTCGCTGTGGTGTATAAAATCAATCAAATGATTGCTGCACAGGATTCATCCGGCAAGAATGATACGCCAAATATTGAACAATATTACCGATTTAAATTAGGTGATAAACTAATTGAAGGGGTTTGTAGTCGTGTTGCTTTTGCTGACGGTGATTATGTTGAGGTAGTGGTTGACCCAATTGATGGTGGCAGCTATTTTGCCTATGCGCTACGTCGACCTGCTGATCATATAATATGGATGCATCCTTATGTTATAGAGGGTACAGAAGCGAGCATTGAAAATCCTAAAACTCGCAAATCACTGATTGTAAAGGCCTTGGAGATGATCGGCATTTCAAGTTGTATTTGGGGCTTGATACAGCTCTATTTGCAAATCTCATTGGTGCCGACATTGTATCTCTTTATTTTTGGGATAATATTGTTGCCCCCTTTAAATATATTTTCTCGCAAAAAAAAACAAGTCAACACAGGTTCACCGATCGCAGACAGGATTTATACCACTTTAGGCTATCATAATCCTAAGCAGTTTAATATTGAAAAAGAGCAAGCATTATTCTTAAAGAAATTAGAGCAGTTAAGTGCAAATTATATAGCAAATTATAAAGGTCCATTAACCGATGGTGAGGAAATAATAAAAGAATTTCTTGATCAATATAAAGATCAACAATCGCCTAGCGATACTGAAAGTGACAAATTAATTAAGCATTACATAAAAATTGAACAAAATGGAATGCAGTGGGTCTATCTTTATCGCTGTGCGCCGACGATACCTAATTACATTACCGTTATTCATACTGAAAGGAATAATGATGAAATTGAATCATCTAATCAATCATCGAATAGTGATAATTGTCCGTAGTCAATAAATAGTGTCTATGCTAGACTTAAACAAACTCTGAAGCTTTTTCACCTAAGTGAGTTTCATATGGTGGACTAGCCGCGGTATAGCGCAGAAATGGCTATGCTTCCCGATTTGGATAAGGTGTTTGTGATATGCAATTAATGGATAATTTTCAGCGTCGATTTCAATATCTACGCTTGTCGATTACCGAGCAGTGTAATTTTCAGTGCCAATACTGTTTACCTAATGGTTATCGAACTAATAAAGATCATCGCTTTTTATCGTTAAATGAAATTGACAATGTTGTGTCAACGTTTACTGAACTTGGTGTACATAAAATTCGGTTAACGGGCGGTGAACCGACTTTGCGTCGAGACTTTATAGATATTTTGTCAATAATTTCTGCTTATCCCAGCATCAAACAACTCGCTATCACAACCAATGGTTCACGGTTATTAAAAAATGTGCATTATTGGCAACAAGCAGGACTTAATGCTATTAATATTAGTATTGACAGTTTTTCTCCTTACATTTTTAAACAAATAACAGGCCAAGATAAATTACGTGAGCTGATTCAAGGCGTTGAAAAATCATTAGAAGTAGGTATTAGGAAAGTTAAAATTAATACCGTTTTGATGAAAAATATGAACGACCATCTGGCTGATTATTTAACTTGGATTAAAGATCGTTCAGTTGAGTTACGTTTTATAGAATTGATGGAAACAACAGAAAGCCGTGAATTATTTAATCGTTATCATTTAGCTGGTCATGTGATGGAATCACAACTTATTGAACAAGGTTGGCAATTACAGTCAAAAGAGGCGTTCTCTGGACCTGCTAAAGTTTATGCGCATAGTGATTATCGAGGTAAGATAGGTCTGATTATGCCGTATTCAAAGGATTTTTGTAAAAGTTGCAATCGATTACGTGTCTCGTCGATCGGTAAATTACATTATTGCTTGTTTGGTGATGCAGCGGTTGATTTACGGGATTTACTACAAAGCTCTGAGCAAAAAGCGCAACTTAAAGCTAGAATTTTGTCTTCACTATTAATAAAACCTGAAAAACATTTATTACATACCCACCATTTAGGTATCACACCTAATTTATCTTATATTGGTGGTTAACATACAGTCTTGTTTGGGAATATGATTAATGTCCCAGTGTGATATCGCCCAATCTAATAACGCTTTCTGTGTGGCATCTTGCCAATTTTCGGGTATTTGTTGACCTAAAAATTGTAATGCTTGCACCGTTAATAATTTGGTTTTTTTTATATCAATTGGAGAGGCATGATTTTGCTTCGAGAGTTTATTACCATGACTATCTAAAGCTAATGGTAAGTGGCAGTAATTTGGGATTGTAAAATTAAATAATTGATAAAGTGAAATCTGTTTAGCGGTCACAGGTAATAGATCTGCACCACGAACAATTTCGGTTATTCCTTGATAATTATCATCTAATACAACAACTAGATTATAAGCAAATAATCCATCTTTTCGATGAATAATAAAATCTTCTAGTGCATTGATATGATCAATGCTTTGTTGACCTCTAATTTTATCATCAAAAGAGAAAATCGGATGATTTTGCTTTAAACGAATAGCAACGTTATTTAATGCTAAATGTCGCTCACGACAAAATCCATCATAAATATTGTTTTTAAGGCTATGGATCCGTTGTCTGGTACAATCACAATAGTAAGCTTTTTGCTCAGAAATTAATGATGCTAACACTGATCGATAACGTTCACTACAGTTAGACTGATATAAAACTTGATCATCCCAATAAAGATTAAAAGCTTCTAGTGTTTTTAATATTAAAGATGATGCGCCTTTGACTTCCCTTGGGGGATCAATATCTTCAATACGAACAAGCCATTTACCATTGCTGGCCTTGGCTTGTAAGTAGCTACCGAGAGCTGTCACCAACGAACCAAAATGTAATGGTCCAGAAGGTGACGGAGCAAAACGACCAATATATTGCATGGGCGTATAGGATAGAAAGAATAGTTAAATGAGAATCACATACCCATTTGTTTTTCACGAAGTTCAGCTAATGTTTTACAATCGATACATAAATCAGCGGTAGGTCTTGCTTCTAAACGACGGATACCAATTTCAACACCACATGATTCACAATAGCCAAAATCATCGGTTTCAATTTTCTTTAATGTTTTTTCAATTTTTTTGATAAGTTTGCGTTCTCTATCACGCGCTCTTAGTTCTAAACTGAACTCTTCTTCTTGAGTTGCGCGGTCAGCTGGATCTGGGAAATTAGCAGCCTCATCTTGCATATGAGAGACAGTTTTACCCATTTCACCTTGTAATTGTGAAAGCCACGCTTCTAAGATTAGTTTAAAATGTTTCAATTGCTTAGGATTCATATACTCCTCACCTTTTGCCTCTTTATAAGGCTCAAGCCCAGCAATTGATAGCAGACTAAGAGAAGATGTATTTACTTTTTGTTCCTTTTTCACAGCAATCCCCTTAAATACACATTATTTTCAAGCGCTAAACTATAGCAATAAATTAGCCTTTGGCAAATTTTTTTTACTATTTTTTTTGTGCTAAAAGTGCAGAATATTACAACTATATGTTATTAATAAGATTAATTATTCATCCCATTTTTTTAAATTATTCAAAGGACATTTTTTAATTAAATCAAACAGCTTATCGTTATCAGGTAAGATGAGTTCTGGTGAAATATCAAATAAAGGATAGAGTACAAATTCTCTATTTTTCATATGATAATGAGGAATTGTTAGTCTATCGTTGTCTATTATTAAGTCATCGTATAATAATATATCTAAGTCTAATGTCCTTGCTCCCCATCGATTATCTTTGCGTACCCGACCTTGTGATTTTTCTATTGCTTGTAGTTCATCTAATAAAGCTATAGGTTTAAGTGAGGTGGTTAACTTTATAACTGCATTGAGGTAATCATTTTGATCTTGTGGACCGAGCGGTTTACTGCGATAAAATGGTGAAATGTCAGTAACTACGGTATTGGGTAATTGTTTTAGGGCTGCAATAGCTTGATTAGCTTGAGCTAATGGATCGTTAAGATTACTGCCTAAGGCAATATAACATATTGACATAATTGGATGTATTTTTTCGTGATGTTTAAGCGTAGAGATATTTTAGCACATATAAAGTGTTATCAAGCTAGATTGCTAAATAATGATTATTTCTAGTTATTAAGATATAGCGATATAATCTTTTAAAAGCATATTTAGTATCCACTATTTGCTCAATATTTATTGAGATTTGTATGAGAGTTTATAATGAATCTAGGTCAACAATTGAGTTTGTTAATAATAAATACACCAATTATTGAGCAACAATCAGTCCTTGAATGTGCAATTAATGGTGTTATTGATTATTTTGCGAGTAGCTTACAGGCATCTAATGAAACTAATGTTCAGAAATTACTGGCATGGATAAATGATGAAGGTGGCAACAATCGAGCTTGGCTAATTGGTCAAAAAAAGTTAGCAACTAGCCGGCAAGCAGCATTATTTAATGGTTTTCAAGCACATTGTTTAGATTATGATGATGTACATATTGATGTACGTGGTCATCCATCAGCGGTTATCTTATCAGCCTTATTTTCTAGTATCCGCTTAGATGATTCATTAATGCGTTTAGATGGTCGTCGTTTTTTAACTGCCTATGTAATAGGTATTGAAGTTATGGCCTTATTGGGACGATGTGTCAATCCTGAACATTATGAAAAAGGTTGGCATACAACAATCACTTTAGGTGGTATTGCCGCAACAGCTGCTATTTGTTATTTATATGATGAACCATTTCTTGCTCAAGCATTAACTTTAGCTGCGACGCAAGCGTCAGGTCTGCGATTAATGATGGGGACACCAATAAAATTTTTGCATGCGGGATTGGCTGCACAACATGCTATACAATCGGTTGAATGGTTAAGAGCTGGGATTTCAGCAGATAAGGATTTTCTTGATGATAACCTCGGTTTTTTATCAATATATGGACAAGGCAATGATAATTTAGATTTAACTGTCTGGGCTAAGCCATGGAAAATTGTTGAACCAGGGTTATGGTTTAAGACTTATTCATATTGTTCTGCCGCTTCATATATTGCTGATGCGGGTAAGTTAATTTATAAGCATCCTAAGTTTAATGTAGATAATATTGATTATATTACTCTTTTCTTTGCACCAATTAATAGTGATGCAGCACTGATCTATAAAAAGCCATTATTAGCTGAGCAAGGACGTTTTTCAGCAGAATATATTTTGGCATTGATTTTACTCGGTATACCTATCGATTTTGAACAATTTGCTTCAAAGCCAATAGCTGACAATATCCTACAATTAATCCAAAAAATGCAGCGTAGTTATGATATACAATTAACTCCTCATCCTGATGCATATAATAAGCGCTATGTCGTTATTGAAATAGTATTAAATGATGGACAAAAAATTAGCCAACGACTGGATATTCCTAAAGGATCACCTAAAAATCCTTATAGCCAACAAGAATTGGCCGCTAAGTTATTTGGAGCATTGCAAAATGAAATTAAAGCACAACAATTATTGTCTGATATCTATGCTCTAGCCAATGGTATGGATATTAAACAATTACTCATATCGCATTGGAAAATGCTTTGATATCTACTATAAACAGTTAATTATTTTATAAATATAAGCTTAAATTTCAAAATCAATATCATCATTGAGTTGCCGTAAAAAGCGTTGAGTTAACTCGTGTTGTGGGTTATCAATTAATGATTTTGCTGGCCCTTCCTCAACAATAATACCATTAGCCATAAAGATGATGCGGTCGGCCACATACTTTGCAAACTCCATTTCATGGGTTACGATTAGCATAGTTATCTTTTCTTTGGCTAGTTTCAGCATCACTTGTAAAACTTCATGAACTCTCTCAGGATCTAACGCAGAAGTTGGTTCATCAAATAATAATACTTTTGGTCTTACAGCTAATGCCCTAGCAATTGCAACACGTTGTTGTTGCCCTCCCGATAATGTTACAGGATATTGATCAGCATAAGCTAACATTCCAACTCGCTCTAACAATGATATTCCGTACTGTTGTGCCTCACTTTTCTTCATTTTCTGTGCAACAATTAATGGATAAGTAATGTTTTCTAAAGCTGTTTTATTTCTAAATAAATTGTAGTGTTGAAAAACCATTGCTGATTGTTTGCGTAAATTGGTCTCTTGCTTATGGTTGTAATGTTCACTATTTAGTATTACTTTATCAATACGAATCGTTCCTGTATTAGGTTTTTCAAGTAAATTAAGACAACGCAATAAGGTTGATTTTCCCGATCCGGATGGTCCAATAATGGCAACGACTTCACCTTCTTTGATATTAAGATTTATTTCTTTTAAAACTTCATTATTTCCAAATCGTTTTGATAAATGAGATACACTAATCATCATGCTCTCCTTAACGATGATATGGTTTAGTTAGTTTACGTTCTAACTGCTTTTGTAACCATGAATAGGCGACAACTGTTAGCCAGTAAACAATACCGACGGCTAAGTAAGTTTCAAAATAGAGAAAAGAATTAGCAGTTAACATTTTTCCTGCTGCTAATAATTCTTGTACCCCGACAAAAAATGCTACAGAAGAGTCTTTGAGTAGTGAAATAAACATATTCCCCGCATTCGGTAAAGCATTAATCATCGCTTGAGGTAATATAATTCCTCGATAAACCTGAATTGTACTTAATCCTGAGGTTAATCCTGCTTCTTTTTGTCCAAGATCAACCGAAGTTAAGCCAGCACGAAATATCTCGGCTAAATAAGCTGAATATTTTAAACTAAAACAGATAATAGCCGCCGTGGTTGCGCCTACCTGTTTCATAATTGGAAATATTTGTGGTAGGCCATAGTAAATAATAAACAGTAAAACGACAGATGGAATTCCACGAAATAAAGAAATAAACAGCGCCAAAAAAGAATCAATTACAATAATTTTATTGTTTCTAATCAAAGCAATAGCAAGCCCTAATATAGTGGCAAACATAAATGATATAATGGCAATAAAAAGTGTAACTGGCAGATAAGGTAATATCTGCGGGAATACACTAAAGAAATAGTTTATATTAAAATTCATGAGGTAATATCTTCACCAAAATATTTAATTGAAAGATTTTTCAATGTTCCATTAACACGTAATTTTTCGATGGCTTGGTTAAATTTTTCTCGTAAAGCTTTACCTTTTTCATCCTTACTAAATGGGAAGGCAACTTGTTCAATAGTAATTGGTTCGCCCACTAATTTGAATGGTAGATTTTTTCGTTTAATTTCTGCCAATAAAATTGGTTTTGAATTGACATAACCATCGACTCTTTGAAATTCTGTATCATGCATTGCTCCATCTCGAGTTTCATAGGTTTTGATCGTAATTTCGTTATTAGGAAATGCTTTTTTAAGATTATTAATATGGTTTGAACCAAGTACCCCTGCAATAGTTTTACCATTAAAATCAGTTAACTGATTAATATTGTTATTATCTTTGTGTGTAACAATTTGACTACCATAAAAACTATACGGCTGAGAAAAATCATATTTAGCTTGACGAGTTGGTGTAACTGCCACTGCATTTGCTACCGTATCTAAACGACCTGAGTCAAATTGGCCCATTAATCCACCAAATTCAGCAATTACCCATTCAACTTTAAAACCTAACTCATTGGCAATTGCTTCTGTGACTTCGACATCAAATCCAACTAACTTTCCATCTTGTTTATAACCATTCGGGTAACTTTGACCGGTTGAGCCTACTTTTATAATGTTTTGTTCCGCCGCCTGATTGTTTGATTGATTATCACAACCACTCAGGGTAATTAATAAAATAGCAGAAAACCATGTTATTATTTTTTTCATTATTGATGACTCCTCTTTTTCCATTCGGAATAGTTTTTGTGATTTAATATTTTTTCAAAATAAAGGGTAGTGTGATCACTGGTTAAATTTACTTGCCCTATTTGTTGATATCCTTTTTTGCGATATATATTGGCTAACCATGGATGATTGGCTGCTGTACCTAAAGTTACGGCGGGAAGCTTAAGTTGGTTAATTAAAACTTCTTTTTCAACCCAATCCCATAAAGCATTACCATAGCCTTTTCCTTTATAAATTGGATCTGTTGCAAACCAGCCTAAATGTGGTAATCCATAAGGTCCTGGGTTATTTCCCCATGGAAAACGTATGCTTAAGGTTGATATTAATTTATTGTCCTTTTCTATTATATAAACTGCATTCGAATCAATATGATGAATTATTTCTTCAGGTTCGACAGTAGCTGCTGCAAAATGAATGCCTAACTGTGACGTAGCTTGATATGCTCGGTGCAATAATTGTTGATATGCTGGAATATCGGAACAGCTGATTAAGCGAAAATTCATAATAATACTCCGCTTTGCTCCGCATATTTGATTACTTGGTCGACTTTTTGTGGTGCAGACCCCAGATAATTAATTGGATTTAACCAATTATCAAGTTCAGACTCGGTAAATTGTTCACTTAAACGTGGATCATCCAATAGGAGTGATTTAAATGGCCGGTTTTGTTCAAATGCTTGCATAGCATTTTCATAAATTAAATGGTGAGCAGTTTGTTTTCCTAATCGCTTGCCAATTTCGAACATTATTTTTTCTGATAACAGTAAGCCATTTTGTTTTTTTAAATTAGCTAACATTTGATCAGCATTGACTTTTAGTCCTTTTAAAACAGCTAAAGCGGTTTGAAGTTGTGCTGAAATATAAAGATTAATTTCTGGCAGGGCAATCCATTCTGCCCGCCAGCTCATGGCATCCCGTTCATGTTCAACTTTCATTGATTCATGAATAAGTGCTACACTTTTTAATAGAGGTGCGGTAAGACTAGCTAAACCTTCTAAGGCGGCTGGATTACGCTTATGAGGCATGGTAGTTGAGCCAATTTTACCATCTGAAAAGGGTTCTTCGACTTCGTTAATTTCTGTTCGCATAAGGTTGTAAAATTCGTTACCAATTTTGCCAAGCGAACCGCTAATAAGAGCAATAACTGACGCGTATTCAGAAAAACGATCTCGTGCAGATTGCCAACCAATATTGGGTGTATTTAGTCCAAGTGAAGTTAATGCACGATTTTCCACTTGTGGACCCAATTCACCCATTGATGCATAAGTACAAATAGCTCCGCTAATATTGCCGACTAAAACTCTTTGTTTTATTTCAGATAGACGTTGTAAATGACGAACAAACTCGTCTAACCAAACCGCTAATTTAAAACCAAATGTTGTCGGTAATGCTTGCATACCATGGGTACGACCTACCATAGGTAAAAATTGATATTTTTTTGCTAACAGTTTGAGTTCATTCGCGATCAGTTTGGTATCACGTTCAATTATTGCAAATGATTGTTTTAGTTGTAAGACTGTCGCCGTATCAACAATATCTTGGGTCGTTGCACCATAATGAATAAATTGACCCGCTTCACCCACTTGTTTTTGCAGTGCATTAATGGTTGACATTAAGGAGTGTTTGGCTTTAGCTGCTTCATCGGCTATTTGTTCAATAGATAGTTGAGAGGCATCGGCTTTTTCAATAATTGCATCGGCAACCTCGCGTGGAATCACACCTAGTTCACCTTGTGCTTGCGCTAGGGCAACCTCAACTTGTATTTGTTTTTCTAAACGATGTTGTTCTGACCAAATGGCGCGCATTTCACTCGTGCCAAAATTATTACCTAAAATCAAAAAATCTATAACGTGTGATGCCACTAAATCACCCTCAATAATTATTCTCTACTCTGTTTAATAATTATTCATAATAATTCAATCATCGTCTAATAATCAGTTTGTCTATTGATATAACAAAATGGAATAAAAACGTTGAGTTTTAGCTCATTTTGGTTTCAACCGAACCATTATTGCCAATTATTGATGAACTGGTTGGATTTTGGGTTGATACTCCATATCAATTTATATATTTGCTATCAGACGACTACTTAAGTGGGGATTTATAAAAGTGAATAAAAATAAGAATTAGACTTTATATAATTAAAAGATAATCGATAATTATTTGTGTTAGCTCAGTATGTTTAACTTCATTTTGTTACACTTATTTATCTTTGCATTAAAATAATTTAGCACGGATAATATTCAGGCTACTGCTTGATGAATCGGTAAATAGTATGATTCACTGTTTTTGATGATGATTCTTGACAGCAATAGAATAGACGATATTGCTGTCATACTTAGTTCTATGGTGCAATATGCAATTCTAATTTTGCTTTCCAGTTTCTGGCATCATTGCCATTTTTTATCGGAATTGAAATTCTTGGCATATTAAAATCATTGGTAAAAAGTATTAAACTATAATATTCTTTTTCTTTATAATGCGTTTTTGCTGAATTTCTATTACCCTCTGTTTTAGCTACCGTTTTTGTCGTTACTTCCAGTTCAACATTTCTGAAAAAATCATGATGAACACTAGCATATATATTTGCAACTGGATTCACAAAATAAAAAGTCTTACTATTGGGATAATATATAACAGAAGTTGCATTTATTTTTCCTATAGTAAGATCAGGCGTCCAACTCATATTTAAATTTTTTGCTAAAAATTTTATTTTATTTGAGTTTTTTAGATTTATATAAATACTAAGTATGAAAGTCACGACAAAAATCACAAAGAAAAGATAACCGATATTCCTTAGTATATTTGAACTAACAAAGAGATTAACGAATAATATAATTAGAGAGATAAAAAAATAAAAAAATTTTGCGTTAATTAAACCAATAATTATCGAACCCGCATTTAAAACTGAGCGTAAATCTTTACTAATCATTTTACAATCCTTGATGCTTTAAATAAAAAATGCCTATATATCATGATACAGCCCTTACAACTACAAATTAAATCGTCCAAAATTTTGCTAATAATATTTTTATAACACTTCAACTATTGATTCACAAAGTCTAGACATATTATCGATAGTCATTCCCGCAACATTGATACGACCTGAATTGACCATATAGATGCCATACTCATCACGCAATTTTATTACCTGTTCTTCACTTAAACCACTAAATGAGAACATACCATTTTGTTTAGCAATAAAGCTGAAGTCTTGGTTAGCACTTTTATCTTGTAGTGTTTTTACAAATAACTGTCGCATACGATGAATGCGTTGGCGCATACTGGTTAATTCGTCAATCCACTCTTCTTTTAGCTCATCATTATTTAAAATATAAGAGACAATTTTGGCACCATGTGCTGGTGGATTAGAGTAATTGGCTCTAATAATAGTTTTTACTTGACTAAATGCTCGATCGGCAATTTCGCTATCAGCAGCAATTAAAGTAAATGCCCCAACACGTTCATTATAAAGTCCAAAGTTTTTTGAGTAAGAACTAGCAATTAGGAGTTCTGGTTGGTTATTGGCAAATAGTCTAAGTCCATATACATCTTCTTCTATTCCTTGTCCAAATCCTTGATAAGCTAAGTCGAATAGTGGTAACCAACCGTTTTTTAACGCTAATTCCGAAATAGCTTGCCATTGTTCAGGCGTTGGATCGATACCAGTTGGGTTGTGGCAGCAGCCATGAAATAGTACCGCATCACCAGCGACAACTTGACTTAAATCAGTCATTAAACCATCAAAATCTAGGTCTCGCGTTAATGGATTGTAGTAACGATATTCACGAACTTCTAAGCCTGCGGTTTGAAATACGCTACGATGATTAGGCCAAGATGGATTACTTATCCATACTCGTTTTACTTTGGTACGTCGAGATAAAAAATCAGCCATAATTCGTAATGCACCAGTGCCTCCAGGTGCTTGAGCTGTTCTAGCTCGTTGATTTTCAGTACCAAATAGTAGAATTTGGGTAGCATTATTAAATGAGTTAAGACCATCAATTGGTAAATAACTTTTTGTGATTTCATCATTTAAAATCAGATGCTCAGCTTTTTTTACACTTTCTAAAATAGGTGTTTTGGTCGTCTCGTCTTTATAAACACCAACACTTAAATTGATTTTGTTAGTGCGTTCGTCCTTGTTATAAAGATCCGCTAAACCTAAAATGGGATCTGCAGGCGCTGCTAATAAATATTCAAACATAATATACCTATTTCTTTTTTTGAGCTTCAATGCATTATATACACATTGTTTGGCAAGTTACAATTTCGTTAACAATCAGGCTTCGAAGCAATAATTTTACCACTATTGGTGTTTTCAAATACAAATTGTTAACTTTCAATTTCAAGTTTTTCAAGAAATGATTTTAAATCAGGTGCCAATGTGATTAATTGTCCTGTTATTAAATCTTCTTTAACAATTTCAGCAGTTAAATTATTTATTGCAATAATTTCAGTGTCCTTATTAGTTGAGCCAATAAAAAGAGTCGGATGGCGTTTTAATTTTTTTTGCTGTGATAAATGCGCAATTAAATTCTGCTCTAAATTAGAGAAGTCGTCATCACTCCATGGTTGAAGTAAAATTACATCAATATCGGCAAACTTTGCAGCCATATTAGCCGCATATTGTGTGCCATAATAAATATGAGCGCTTTGATGTATTTTTATATTAATTACTTGTTCAACGATGGTTAAATTTCTTGGTGGAATAAGTAAATAAGGCTGCCAATAAACAGTAAGATTTTCGGTTTTTGTAATACAAGGAGAAGGTAATGAATGTAACTCTTCACTTTTGGGTGCACCATCAAATTGAGCAATCCAACGATGGGTAAAATCAATTAAGGCAATTTTTTCAGGTAATTCCATAGATAAATATTCGTTCATTTTGTAAGCAAATCTAAATTATATTATACGGATAAAATTGGGATATGCACCTGTGTTAATGTTAGGTTTGTAAATTACTAAAATAGGTCATAAAACTATCAGTAATGATGTGGAAAATTTAGACAAAATCAAATTTAGAAAACTAGCGACTAATGCTGCATTTTATTATACTTTTAGCCTATTTTATTGAGCGTTTAAAATTAATACTTAATTGTTTATAAAATAATCACTTTAATTTACTTGCTATCCTCTGCTGAAACGTGAATAATAGACAAGGATAATTTATCCTTGTAATGCAGCAATGGCGTTAGACATTACAGTTTGTCAAAATAAAATAGCGTAAGTAGAATTATTATAATTAATTAATATGTTTATTTTAAACAATCATATAAAGATTTAGTGGTTTGTTAAATTGTAGAAATTTGCAAACTCATCATTGAAATAATATCAATAATTGTATGTTTAGTGGTGTTCAAAAAGTATATAAGTGTTTTGAATGTAATATTACCTCTAAAAATGTATTGATGTTGTATATACGGATTTCACATAAAATAATAACAAAAATAACATAAATAAAATAATGAAATACTGTATACAAAATATTAAGTTAAGTACTATTGTTTATCATTGTTAAAATAAGCATTTATTAATAATAAGATTCTACCTACAGTTAATTTAGATTAATGAAGAGTGTAGAATAATGAAAAGAATGCTAATCAATGCAACCCAGCAAGAAGAGCTGCGAGTTGCCCTTGTTGATGGCCAACGCTTGTATGATTTAGATATCGAAAGCCTTGGTCACGAACAAAAAAAAGCCAATATATATAAAGGCAAAATCACTAAAATCAACCCTAGTTTAGAAGCCGCTTTTGTTTCATATGGTGGTGAGCGAGATGGTTTTTTACCATTAAAAGAGATCGCAGAAAGCTATTTCCCTTCAAATATTTCTGGTCGGCGTAGTATTAAACATCTGCAAGAAGGCCAAGAAGTTCTTATCCAAATTGAAAAAGAGATTCGTGGTAAAAAAGGTGCTGCTTTAACGACTTATATCAGTTTAGCCGGTAGCTATTTAGTATTAATGCCAAATGACCCAAGAGCAGGTGGGGTTTCGCGCCGTATTGAGGGAGAAGAGCGTGCAGATCTAAAAAGAGTTATCGATGCGCTAGAAAAACCAAAGGGCATGGGTGTAATAGCTAGAACAGCGGGTGTGGGTAAAAGCCAAGAAGAGTTACAACAGGATTTAAATGCGTTAGTTAATTATTGGACAGCGATTCAAAATGAGTCAAAAAATCATCCAGCACCAAGCTTAATTCATAAAGAAAGTGACATTATTACTCGAGCATTTCGTGATTATTTACGTGATGATGTGGGTGATATTCTTATTGATAATCCTAAAGTACTGGAAATTGCAAAAAAACGATTAGCTGATTTAGGTCGTGTTGAGTATGTTAGTCGTCTTAAACTTTATGAAGGTGATGTACCATTATTTAATCATTTTCAAATCGAAGGTCAGATTGAATCGGCATTCCAACGGGAAGTTCGCTTACCATCTGGTGGTTCGATTGTTATTGATGCAACTGAAGCATTAACTGCGATCGATATTAACTCAGCTAAATCTATTCGTGGTAGTGATATTGAAGAGACTGCATTTAATACTAATCTTGAAGCGGCAGAAGAGATTGCTCGCCAATTGCGATTACGTGATTTAGGTGGCTTGATTGTCATCGACTTTATTGATATGACGCCAATTCGTAATCAACGTGAAGTGGAAAATCGCTTAAAAGAAGCGATGAAAACCGATCGAGCAAGAATCCAAACCACTCGTATTTCCCGTTTTGGTTTGCTTGAAATGTCCCGTCAACGTTTAAGCCCATCTCTACGTGAAGCAACTCATCATATATGTCCTCGTTGTCAAGGAACAGGTACAGTTCGTGATAATAATTCATTATCACTTTCAATTCTTCGCTTAATTCAAGAAGAGGCGATGAAAGATAATACGGTTCAAATTGATGTGATTGTGCCAGTACCAATTGCTAGCTATTTGCTTAACGAAAAGCGCCGTGCGATTAATAATATCGAAAGAATGCATCCGGATGTTAAAATCGTCATTGCTGGCGATGAAGAAATGGAAACACCACTTTATAAAGTGATTCGTAAACGTAGTGGTGAAGAGACAGATGTATTAAGCTACAATTTACCTAAACTAATCCGTGAGCTTGAAGAGGAAGAAGAAGATCAAGTCGCTGAATTAGTGGTAGAGCAAGCTGTATTATCAGGTCCTAAAGTAGAAGCGAGTAAAGCATCTAAAGCGAAAAGTGAACCGAAAAAAGTTGAAAAATCTAGTGGCTTATTTGGTGGTTTATTTAAGAAAATTCGTCAGTTATTTGTTTCCGAAAAGGTAGAACCTAAACCAGAAGTTAAGCCTCAATCAAATAAAAAACGAGATAATCAACGCTCAAATAATCGACGTCAGCGTAATAATCGTAACAATTCAGCTGCAAATAATAATGTTGCAACTGATGAAGTTAAAGAGACTACACGCTCTAATCGTCGTACAAAACAAAATAATAATTCATCTAATGCTGCGAATAATATAAAAGCTGATAAAGTCGTTAATGAGGCGGCACAACCACCTAAGCAAAAAGAAGCGAAACCAAGACGTCAACAGCGTGCATTAACGAAGAGTGTTCGTGTTAAAAATAGTGATGTACCTGCTCAAGCTGAAAAAGTGTGTATCCCTACTTTATTATTGCCGGTTATTGTTCCTGAAACAGGCGATAATGCTGTAACTAACGATTCACAACCGAAGCGTCAACGAAGAACATCTCGTCATTTGCGTATGAATACACCACGGACTAAACGACGCGGTAAAAATAGCGAATTAAAACAGTCTGCAATGCCATTGCAATTTGCTGCTGCGTCATTAGAGCTTGCATTAGGCCGTGTATCGGTTGATTATAGTCAAGTTAGCCATGATGAATCGCTTAATGCTGTTCCAGTGATCCCTTCACTTTTATTACCAATCGTAATTAAAGATGATGTAGACATCGCTAAAAACGTAGTTGCTAGTGAATCTCAATCAAATATCACAACTCAAGCAAATATTGAGAAATCACCTACAACTCAGGTAACAACAGAATCTACAGCAGATCCTGCAGCGGGTTATTCATCATCAATAATGACTAAGGCTCCAGCTCCGGACTATGTGGAATCTGATAGTGGAATAAAAACACGAGAAGAGTTGGATTATCGTTATGACGGTAAAGGTAATGCTGGTGGATTAAGTGCTCAAGATCATGCTTATGCCGCAGCAAGTAAACCGGTCATACCTGAATAGCAGATAACTAAAACAACAGTGATGGATATCACTGTTGTTTTTAACTCATAATAAAGATAAACAATGATTTTCTATATTTTAAAAAAAATAGTGACGTTTTCATTTATTATCTGCGTACTGGCTCAGATCAGCTTTTGTCTGGTCTATTTTGATCCTCAATCTATTTTTAGTGATTTAACTTTTGTTGATGCCTATAATGCTTTTTTTAAACAATTACTACAAGGTCAATTTAGGTTAGCATCAGGTGAAACTTTACCATTTTTAGATACCTTATTAACAACGTTTGAACTTTGTATTTTAGCATTGCTTGTAGCTTTACTTATTGGATTACCTTTGGGTATTTTTCTAGGTTTAAGTAATATAAATTGGTTGAATACTACCATTCGTTTAGGCTGTTTAATCTTTTATTCTTGCCCGATTGTTATGCTCGCAACAATTGTAATGTTTTATCTTTCCTCGACAATGCCGATTTCAATGAACTTTGATATCGCACCATCAGTAACCGGTAGTTCTTTGTTAGATATTTTAATTTCATCAAGGCCAGATAAATTCACTGCATTGTTAGATCAGCTTCACTATTTACTTTTGCCAACAATTATTTTAGCTATTCAACCAAGTATTATGACCATTCAACTAGTTAGTGAAAATGTCAAAAATACTTCAAGACAAAATTATATTAAAATGGCAATTATCCGGGAACGTTCACCGTTTAAAGTGTTACGTCGACATTTATTACCAAATTCAATTCCGGCAACAATTCCACAATTGACATATAACACCACGACTTTATTATTTTTAACTATGGTTATTGAAATTTTATTCAATCGAGTTGGTTTAGGCCAATGGGTGATGATGGCTTATCGTAACCATAATTATTTTATTATTGCGATAGCAATTCTTGCGTGTGGAACAGTAATTAGTTTATTGACTTTATTAGGTGAGATAACAGCTATCGCTATTTATCCATTACGTCATAAGGAACATTATGTCTAGGATAATTTTGTTAGGTAAGCGAATAAATTCATGTTTCCAAAGACTTCATAGCAATTTATATCTGATCATGAGTTTTTATGGGGTTTTAGCAATTGCTTTTATTGCATTATCAACCAAATGGCTTTTCCATGCTCACTTGAACCCTATCTATGCAACTTCATTGCCTCCTGCTTGGTGGCCTAATGGAGATATTAATCACATATTAGGAACAACTGATCAAGGGCAAGATATTTTTGATTACTTATTAATTGGTTATCGGTCAACCATTTCAATGACTTTAAAAGCGGTTTTTTATGTCATCATAATCGGTGGAGTAATTAACTATTTAATGTTTTTTATTTCATTTATTAGGCCTTTTATTTTATTTATTTTTAGATTTTTTATGGTCGTTCCGCCATTACTTGGTGTAATTGTTATTAGCTTGTTATTGGAAGATGATATTACCAATATTTTAATTGTGATTGGTTTATCCTATTCACCGCGCTTTATTTATAATATCCATCAACGTGTTATTAAGGAATGGAATAAAACCTATATTACTGCGTATCGACTCGATGGATTATCCTCATTTTCTATCTTAAATCATTATATTATCCCTAATATTTTACCCGTTTATTTGGCTGAAATTGTTTCATTATTTGGTTCAGTTATTTTAGCGATAACAACAATTACCTTTTTGGGTTTTGCTAATGATTTTTCTCGGCCAGATTTAGGCATGATGATGTTTAAGATGAAAGATATGATGGATTTTAATTTGCTTGCTTTTTTAGCTCCGGGTATTGCTGTGTCTACTACAATTACTTTGGTTTATTTATTCAATTTTGGATTATTTGGCCAGCGAGTAGGACATTAATTATGGCATTATTAGACATTCGTAATTTAACTATTGAGTTTATTACTCCTGATGGCCTTTTACGCGCAATTGATCGCGTGAATTTGAAGCTGTCTGAAGGCGAAATTCGAGGTCTAGTTGGCGAGTCTGGTTCTGGTAAAAGTCTTATTGCTAAAGCTATATTGGGTGTAACAAATCATAATTGGAAAATATCTGCTGATCGTTTTCATTTTAATGATATCGATTTACTTAAATTGACACCAAAGCAACGTCGAAAAGTCATCAGTGACCATATTTCGATGATTTTCCAAGAACCGCAGTCTTGCTTGGATCCCTCAATGAAAATAGGGCAACAGTTAATCGAGGCTATCCCACGAAGAACCTTTAAAGGACATTGGTGGCAGCGTCTATTTTGGCGTAAACATCGAGCTGTTGAATTATTACATCGCGTTGGAATTAAAGATCATAAAGAAATCCTTAAATCATATCCTTTTGAATTAACGGAAGGTGAATGTCAAAAAGTGATGATTGCAATTGCATTAGCAAACCAACCTAAGTTACTTATTGCAGATGAACCAACTAATGCTATGGAAGCAACAACTGAAGCGCAAATCTTCAGGTTATTAGCGAGTATGAATCAGAATATGGGGACGACTATTTTACTTATTAGTCATGATTTACAAATGGTTACTCGCTGGACAGATCGTATCAATGTCCTTTATTGTGGACAAACCGTTGAGGTTGCGGATAGTGAAGATTTAATAAAATCGCCTTATCATCCTTATACTCAGGCATTGATTTATGCTATACCTGATTTTGGTAAAGCCATGCCACATAAAAGTCCATTGAACACGTTACCAGGGGTTATCCCTTCATTGGAGCATTTACCTATTGGTTGTCGATTAGGGCCACGATGCCCTTATGCTCAAAAAAAATGTATTCAAGCACCTGAACTTATTCTTATAAAAGATCATTCTGTGGCTTGCCATTTCCCATTAAATACTGATGAGTAAATACAGGAATAGTTAATGAACCCAATATTAAAAGTCCGAAATTTATCAAAACGATTTAAAATTCCTAAAGGACTCTTTGGTCATTTACAAATTGATGCCGTTAAACCATTATCGTTCTCGCTCAACGAAGGTAAAACACTTGCCATTATAGGGCAAAATGGTTCAGGAAAATCGACACTAGCCAAAATGCTGGTGGGTATGATAAAACCAGATAGTGGGGATATTTGGATTGACGGTAATAAAGTTGAATATGGTGATTTTGTTCATCGGTCACAACTTATTAGAATGATTTTTCAACATGTTGAAAGCTCTTTTGACCCAAGACTTCGTATTGGTCAATTACTTGAAATTCCACTTAAACGCAATAGCAATTATAGCGCTCTTGAACGAGAAAAATTGATTAGTGATGTTTTAAAACAAGTAGGCTTACTGCCTGAACATGCTTCTTATTATCCATCAGTGATGGCAGCAGGGCAAAAACAACGCGTCGCATTGGCTAGGGCCTTAATTCTGAAACCCAAAGTTATTATTCTCGATGAAGCTTTAGCTGCGTTAGATATTTCAATGCGTTCACAGATTGTTAATTTGATGTTGTCTTTACAAGAAGAACAGAATATTTCTTATGTCTATGTAACTCAAGATATTGGTATGATGAAACATATCAGTGACCAAATTTTAGTTATGCATAATGGTGATTTAGTTGAATATGGTAATACTGCTGAAGTCTTAGCTTCGCCATTAAGCGAAATCACACAAAAACTGATTAATAGCTATTTTGGTGAGGCTTTAACCGCAGATACTTGGCGGACCGATACTCGAATCATTTAAATTTTATTTTTACTATTTATATTACTATCATCACACTTATTTGTTAATTCATTTAATCTGCTATTGTTCTGATTTTGTTTAAAATATTATATCTATTTTTTCTAACAAAACGCTCGACAATCTTTCTAAAAAACACTATATTTAGCTATATGGATTTCTAGACGTCTATTTAAAATGTTATAAAAAGTAATTAATAGGAGCTTTTAATATGCCTATATGTATTCCAGATTCATTACCGGCAGTAGATGTGTTACGTAATGAAAATGTATTTGTGATGACTTCAACTCGTGCTAATACTCAAGAAATTCGTCCACTAAAGCTTCTCTTCTTAAATTTAATGCCTAAAAAGATCGAAACTGAAAATCAGTTTTTACGTTTGCTTTCCAATTCATCTTTACAAGTCAATATTCAACTCTTGCGTATTGATCAACGTGAATCCAAAAATACCCCTGTAGAGCATTTAAATAGCTTTTATTGTGATTTTGAAGATATTCGTGAGCAGAATTTTGATGGTCTTATCATAACTGGCGCACCATTAGGTAAAGTCGCATTTTCAGATGTAGTGTATTGGCCAAAATTAGCTGAAATAATTACTTGGGCTAAAGATCATGTTACTTCAACAATGTTTGTTTGCTGGGCTGTACAAGCTGCATTAAATGTACTCTATGATATGCCAAAATTTACTCGCTCACAAAAATTGTCAGGCGTCTATCAACATCAAATCATACAACCTAATGCACTTTTAACTCGAGGTTTTGACGATACTTTTTTAGCGCCACATTCACGTAATGCTGATTTTCCAATAGATAAAATTAAAAGTTATACTGATTTGACGATTTTAGCTGAATCAGATTTAACCGGTCCATATTTGATGGCAACTGCGGATAAACGTATGGCTTTTGTAACAGGGCATCCAGAATATGACTCCTTCACCTTAGCTAATGAATATAATCGAGATTTGAAAGCTGGAATAAATCCGGAAATTCCTTACAATTATTTTCCTGAAAATAACCCAAATTTAACGCCAAAAGCCACATGGCGAAGCCATGCTTATTTATTATTTAGTAACTGGCTCAATTATTATGTTTATCAATTAACACCATTTGATTTAACAACTCGCAATTTGACAATTGATGATTAAATGATGGGATAATTGACTTAGTAAATCTCCAAATTGAGTTTGAGTACCAAATTTATCTTTTATATTGAAATTATGTTAACCGTTACAAGCCTACTAAAATAGTGTGTTAAAATTCATTGAGTAGGCTTTTAGTATAATCACTGGTACTTGTGATAGTTGCGTTGTAGGGATTTGTTTAATCAGCTCGTCTTGATATAAAAAGCAATAGATTGACTAAGATAAGTTACAGCGTGTAGATCATGCGAGAGAAATAACTCAGTCAAAACTCTTATAGTAGTGATTTCAGTAGATCTAAGCTCTTGAGTTGATGAACAACATCAAGGGAGCGGATAGGTTCATAAAGAACAATTAATGATGGATAGCTGTTAAATTCTACACCATTTAATTGTTTATTAAATAATACGTTAATTATTGTATATAAACCACTTCGTTTGCTAGCATGGTTAATACCTGTTTATATGATTGTTAGTGTAAATTATCATCTGGCGTAATGAATAAAGTTGAAATCCATTTATCCAACTTTTTTGGGGTAATCCAAGTTGGACATGATAATCAGCATGAGTAGGTACTCAAAATGGTGAAACATAAGATTGAGGGTCTCAAGGTTTACTTCAAGATACAATATATTAAATATCAAAACCACTGGCGCGTTGCAAATCTAAGTAAATCTGTTTTTCTTCACCTTGTAATATAAGCTCAGCACCAATGGCTTTTAAATCAGTTTGTATTGCTTGAGACAAGGTTTTATTAATCGCATTTTTAATAATAAAATTAAGTGTAATTTGTAGTCTTTGTCCGTTTTTTTCGCTATAAAGAGTATGAAGCATTTTATATAGTATGAATTAATAAAAATTTTCATAGTTATTATGCCTATTACTCTTTTTCTGCTCTGATCATAAACATTGGGGTAGAATGATAATTGATCTGCTCAATTTTATCCCAAACATTTTTTGATATATCAGTATCAATAAAGACTTTTTTATAACCAATTGACAGTAAGGTATTAACATCCCATTGCGGTCTAATCTCTTGGCTTAATGGTAGTAATCTTGCAATGCGTTCCATCTCTTCGGTATCTGTTTGTACATAATGATCGTCTATATCTTGATTAGCCGTATTACGTCTGTCTCGTTTATATTGAAAATAGCGGTATTTATCAAACAAAAATAGATACCAGTTCGCATCAAAATTAAGTAATCGACCTCCTGAATTTAATACCCGATACCACTCTTGATAAGCTAATGTAGGGTTATTTAAGTTCCATGTGACATTCCGTAATACAATTAAATCAAAACTATTATCCTCGAATGGCAAGCATTGTACATCAGATAACACAAAATTAACCTCCACGCCATATTGTGTGGCGTTGTTTTGTGCTTGAACTAACATAGCTTCAGTCACATCAACTGCCGTTACATTATGATCGGCTAACGCTAGTATGATAGCCAAAAAACCAGGACCGGTTCCTACATCTAAAATGCGTAATTTTTCTTTTTTAGGGGCATGAGTTAAAATTAAATTTTGCCAAATAGTTCTTTTTTGTGTTGCCAGTTCTTCTTGATTAGTTTGACTATATCCTAGGGCTCGATTGGTCCAATAAATGATAAGATCTTTTACAATGTCCTCATCGCTATTGTTATATGGTTGTAACACTCGCTTTTCTCGCTTCTATATATTGTTTTTAATTATTTTTTTGTAAATTTTGATTGCTGCACAAGCAGCACCATATCCATTATCGATATTCATTGTCATAATTCCTCCGGTACAACTTGATAAACAAGCGTTAAGAGCAACATGACCTCCTGCGGCAACACCATAACCAATAGAGGTAGGAACGGCAATAATAGGGGTATCAATTAAACCAGCTAAAACAGTAGGTAAAGCTGCTTCCATACCTGCAATAGCAATAATTATATTGTAGGTTTGTAATTGGGGTAATTGTTGTTGCAGGCGCCATAATCCCGCAACACCAATATCTTGAAATAGATCGACTTTTATTCCGTGATAATTTAACGTCAGTTTTGTTTCTTCACAAATTGGGGCATCAGATGAGCCGGCAGAAACAATGGCAATATGGGTTGATTCCTCTTCAATTAATGGTTTTGGTGAACCAAATACAGCACATTGACAATTTTCATGATAATTGATTTTTGCTTGCCAATTGGGTTTTAAACGCTGATATTTTTGACTCGTTAAACGAGTAAACAGTAATGATTGTTGATTTTGCTTAGCAAGTGATAATATCGTTTCGAGTTGTTCAACTGTTTTATACTGGCAAAATACAGCTTCTGAGATGCCACATCGTTGAGGACGCTCAAAGTCCATGATAATATCCGGTGTTTTCATTTTTTATTGCTTCCTTTAATAATTATTAGATATTTTTTACCCCGATAAAAGCACTACCTTTTTTATAGGTTGAAATTTGAACATTATGAGAGATAGCTAGAGGTTCTATAATCAGTTTTATTTTGTTAACCAGTGAATCTTTTTGATGATCGGATAACTGATTAAAAAGGAGGGGTTCTAGCTCAAGTTCAACTTTATCATTACGTATTCTAAAACGAACAAGATCCGTTTTTAGTTCTGAACGAACAAAGTTTTCAACGTGATCGACCGCTTGTAGATAATCCGGGTAGATTTTAATCCCTGTCTCAATTCGGCTTGATAGGCAAGGGGATGCTGGAATATCTTTTAAATCATTGAGTTGTAGATGCTCAACCATCTTACGTATCATTATTTTATCAATCTTGAGTTCAACATAAGGTTGTCTTACATTTTGTTCTTTCGCAGCAATTAAACCCGGTCGATAATCGCCTAAATCATCTTGATTGGTTCCAGTGATTAGCACTCCATGATGTAACTTTTTAAGACGATCAAACAAACAACTTTTACAGTAATAACATCGATTCACCGGATTGTTTTGGTAAGATTCATTATCTAGCTCCCCTGCTTTTATAAATTCGATATGCCAACGATATTTTTGTGCATAATTTCTAACTCGTTTAGCATCTAATGTTGGAACCGAAAGCGAAGTTGAATGTGCAATAAGTGCATTTTGTCCCAATGTATTGTGAGCAATATAAGCAAGTAACATACTATCTATACCACCACTGGTCGCAATGGTACATTTTTTTATTTTTTTAAACCATGATGTAAGAATTAAAATAGTTTCTTCAATATCTTGATTAGTCATGATTTGATATCCTTCTCATTCGGCTTTTCATGATGACTTAATTGCTTGGTATAGGTATTTAGCGCAGATTGTTCAAATTTATATTTTATATTTTGACGCTCGGCATAGGATGTTTCTAGTAATTGAATACAGTCAGACTCTAATTTTGCAGTGAAGTTGTGATTGGGTCGGGCAGCAATTTTAATCGGCCAGGATTGTTGATCTGCATTTATCGTGATTTGTTCTCTTGGTAGTTTAGAACGCTTAACTTGCCAATACCTTACA
The DNA here is from genome assembly GCF_026537005.1 of Gilliamella sp. B2785. Lineage (NCBI taxonomy): Bacteria > Pseudomonadati > Pseudomonadota > Gammaproteobacteria > Orbales > Orbaceae > Gilliamella > Gilliamella sp. B2785. The sequence goes on from NZ_JAFNNC010000008.1 coordinate 46,115, forward strand.
CCTAGAGTTGTTGTTTCAGTAAATAGTTGAAGACATATATCAGTTAATTTATCTGGCTGGCACAGTATTTCTATTCTGCTCATCCAACGTCCTTTTTTGCCTTTTATTTGTTGACTGACTAAATCAAGCACCCCCGATGATAATCTTAATTTATCTTCAGATATTGCCAGGCTTTCAGCGGTCATATCATCAATATCACACTGAATAATATAGACACTATCATGTTCTAAATTTGTTTGGGGGTTAGTGGTAAAAACGTTTGCCCGCATTATATTAGGTTTTTGTTTAAAAGACCGATTACCACAACCATAACCACTTTTAATGAACGTACCATTTATAGGGCCAGGACAATGTTGCATAATCCAAGCTAGAATAGCAGCCCCAGTTGGTGTAATTCGTTCACCGATTTCATCATCATAAGTCCACTGAAAATTGGTGAGTATCTTTAAAGTTGCTGGCGCGGGTACAGGTAAAGTGCCATGTGAGCACTTTATTGTGCCTTGCCCCCAAGGTAGGGCAGAGCAAGACCAACTCGATACGTTGCTCTGAGTGATCAGAAATGCCGCTGCAATAATATCGATAATAGCATCATCCGCGCCGACTTCATGTAATCCTATATTTTCTAGTGTAATGCCGTGTACTTCGCTTTCAGCTTTAGCCAAAATGGTATAAATTGCTTTAGTGCATTGGTAAATCTTATCATTATCTTTAATTTGATCTAATTTTGTTAAAATCTCTTGCCAGCTATAATGTTCATGCTGATCGTTCATTAATAATCTATTTTTTATTATTGAGTGAGATTGATCGTTTAATGGCTTCAAAATGAGATGTTGGGTATCCTCGATTGCTTGTTGATTTTTCAAGATAATAAATTGTTTACCCAAGATCTCTTTTTGTCGTGTAGCCTTTATTTCGAGTTGATATTTTTTAAAAATAGCTAATGAAGATAAAAATGTACGTAATGGGGTTTCCAGTTCAGGAAATGCATCTAGCATTGCTGAACAGAACATATCTCCAGCTATACCGCCCACTATGTCTAGATGAATATGCATTATGTAACCTTTCAGATTTTTCTAAAATACAATGTACTTAACATTAATTCTAAATACATTGTATTAGTTATACTAGTTACTTCGATCGTATATTAATTAATTTATTGATTATTTTACTAATAGTTTCTACTCACTTGTACCCACATTTTTCGGTAAAATGAAAATCAGGATTGAACCAATTACCACAACTAGACCGATTGACAATAAACCAGCTGCAGGAGTACCTACAACATTTTCAGAGTGTTGTCTTAAAATAGGGGCTCCAAAACTAAACAGTGCACCAAACATATTGACAAATCCAATACCAGCAGCTAACGCGTTACCCGTTAAAATTGATGAAGGCATGATCCAGAAAATAGGTTGGCAGGCAAAATAAGCCGTACCGGCAATGCATAAGGCAATAATGGCTGGTATAGGGCCAACGTAAGCAGATAAACCTAATGCAACTCCGCCTACTAATAATGTGACTGCACAGGTATTACGTCTCTCTTGAACTCTATCTGAGTATCGAGGTATAAAAAATGTCCCTAATAATGCACATAACCATGGTAGTGAAGTGACGAGAGAAGTCATAAAGTTAACTTTACTTGACATAATACTGGCCACTTGGCTTGGTAAAAAGAAGATAAGTCCATATACACCACATTGAATACAACCATAAATAATAGCAAAGTGCCATATTCTTGGGTTTTTCAATGCATCCATAAGTTTAGCTGACGCTGCTTTTTTATTGTTCTCTTCTGATAGCATTTGATTAGCTAGTAAGGTTTTTTCTTCTTTAGAGAGGAATCTAGCGGTTGCAGGAGTGTCATCTAAATAGAAGAATGTCCAAATACCTGCAATAAATGCTAATGCACCTTCAATTACAAACATCCAAAACCATCCCGGATGACCAAGGAAACCATGTAATTCTAAAAGAGCACCAGAAAGCGGTGAACCAAATGCCATTGCCAAAGGCGCTCCCATATAAAACAATCCCATTACTGCTGCACGATTGGCTTGCGGGAACCATTGTGATGTTAAATAGATCATACCAGGAAAGAAACCAGCCTCGGTGATACCTAATAAAATACGAATGGTTAAGAATTTCGCTTCACTGTCGGCAAATCCCATACCAGCAGATAAAAGCCCCCAAGCTAAGGTTGTTGCACCGATCCAGTATCTGGCGCCAAACTTTTTTAAACATAAATTAGCTGGTGCACCTAAAAATGCGTATACTACGAAGAATAATCCAGCACCTAAAGCATAAGCTTCATTGCTTAAACCAATGTCAATTTGATAACTCTCTTTGGCGAAGCCGATATTTGAACGATCCAAAAATGCTAAGACGTAAAGTATTAACATAAAAGGAATTAAGCGAAGTTTTGTCTTTTTTATTACCGACAATAATGTAATATTACTCATAAGGGGACTCCCTAGCCTCGTTATATAGACTATATTAATTTTGTTATAATTTGATTGTTAAGCTGTTAGAAATTACATATCTATAAGTTAATTCCTATATCAGTTACATTGTTATTTTCATCAAATGCAATATATTCAGGCTCACTTAAAATCTCGATTTGTGCATTTGCTTTTGCATCTTCAAGCATATTTTCTGAGATATATAATTCATCGATATGTAAAGTGTTGGCAATCCTGATAATACGTGCTTCTTTTCGTCCATCTAAAATAATGCAGGTTTTAACAGCAGCTTGTATGGCTTGCTTATCATTAGCTAGTATTACCGGAACGTAACCGTCCTGGCTTAAGCGTGATGTAAGTACATTTGGGTATGTTTCAGGAAAATCGACTTTATCAAGTAAACGTTTTGTAGAGAAATCAGCAAATCCCATACCGGTTGCATTGCCGCCGCTTTTTTCATGAAGATCGAGTACCACTATTCTATCTGGGCGTATTGAGGCAATGGGTTGCATAAATGGTGTACAGGCTCTGCCTGTAACATGGCAATCCATACCTCCACCAGAGTAAATTTTACCCATTAAATCAACAATACAGATATCAACGTTATCAAACATTACTTTAGGAAAGTAAGTTTTTGATTTTGCCAGTAAGGCTTTTTCGCGTTCTTCAAGTTTATTAGCGGGGATAGCTTCAATGTCAACGACCTGATCAAAGGCATTTTCAATAGTGCCAATACCAAACAGGAAAGGAGTATTAGCGACTTTAATTCTTGCCATATTGACGATATTTTGCGCCATACAGCCAAAACCATAAGTGTGGCAGGAATCAGCACCTTTTTGTTTCGCAAATCCAATAGATAGCATTTTGATAATGCCACTTTCAATAGGTGCAGTAAATGCGTTGTGAGCTTTGATTCGGTTGATACAAATAATGCCATCAGCTTGCATCGCATTTTTATCCATTAATACTTCTAACCCGTTAGGTAGCTCTCCTACTTTTACTGTTTCCATCGAGGAACGTATTTCACAACCAAGAAACTCTTCTGTCATGCCTAATTTTTCTAAAACATGGATTTGTCCTTCAGCAGTGGCTCCTCCATGACTTCCCATTGCTGGTACACCATAAGGTTTAGCCCCTAAGGCTTTTAATTCATTAATTACAGCTCTTGCAATTAAGTCTATTTTAGCAACACCACGGCTACCTAAACCCACTGCAATCACCATATCTTTTTTTATTGTATTTTTTATTTCTGGTTTAGAAAATTCAATGTGAATTTTTTCATCAATATCCTGAATTTCAGCAGGCGATTCGAAGCGCTGTCTGATCCTTACCATTCTTGGTAGTTTTATATCATTGAGTAGTTCATCAACAAATGACATAGTTTTCTCCTAACTTGGAATATCATTAAAATTTAAAGCAATACATTACATAAAAGCGCCCATTTGCCATGGCACAAATTCCAAACTTCCATAACCAAATTTTTCACTTTTACTTTTTTCCCCTGATGCAAATTCAAGGAGCATTGAATATAGGCGTTCTCCTGCCTGAGCAATTGATTCATTTCCTTCGATAATATCTCCGCAATTCATATCCATATCTTCCTGTTGTCTGTTCCATAAGAAATTATTTGAAGCGACTTTTAGGGTGGGTGTTGGAGATGAACCTAGTGCTGAGCCTCGTCCAGTTGTAAAACAAAGAATATTAGCTCCACCTGCAATTTGGCCCGTTACAGCCATAGGATCAAATCCGGGCGTGTCCATAAACACTAATCCTTTACTTGTGACAGGTTCTGCATATTCATAAACAGCGACTAAATTTGATGTTCCTCCTTTTGTGATTGCTCCAAGTGATTTTTCTAAAATTGTGGTCAAACCACCGGCTTTATTTCCTACAGAAGGATTATTGTTAATTTCACTTTTATTTTGTTTACAATGCTCTTCCCACCATTTGATTCGTTGAATCAGTTTTTCACCAACTTGTTGAGATACGGCTCGTCGGGTGAGTAGATGCTCTGCGCCGTATATTTCGGGAGTTTCAGATAAAATAGCCGTTCCACCTTGTTGAATAATTTTATCTGCTACATAACCCAAAGTAGGGTTGGCTGATATACCCGAATAACCATCAGAACCACCACACTCTAAAGCGAGGATAAGTTCTGATACAGGGGTTTCTTTGCGTTGAACTTGATTGGCTATAGGTAACATTTCCTCAATAATTGATATAATTTTATCAATTGTTTTTTTGGAACCGCCTGTTTCTTGGATAGTTAGTGTGTGTAAATTTTCATTTTCAGTTAAATGAGCAAAATTCATCATATTTTTTATTTGTGATGATTCGCATCCGAGGCCAACAATAATCATACCTGCAAAAATAGGATGTGTTGCGTAACCTGATAAAGTTCTTCTCATATTCGTCATGGAAGGTCCGTCTTGTCCAATACCGCAACCAAAACTTTGAGGTAAAGCGATGACACCATCAACATTGGGGTAATTGACTAGTCCAACTTTGTTATAGTAAATTTCAACTGCCTTAGCTACAGTTGCACTACAATTTACTGACGACATTACCCCAATATAATTACGGGTAGCGATTTTGCCATTTTTTCTTCTGATACCTAAAAAAGTATCAATTTTATCTGCAGGGGGGAGTGTATGTACGTCTTTACCAAACGCATAGTCTTTATCAAAATTACCTACGCCAACGTTGTGAACATGGACATGTTCGCCTTTTAGAATCGGTTTTGTTGCAAATCCAAAGGTTTGTCCATAACGTTTGATTTGTGCTCCTTGTTCAATATTGCGAATAGCAATTTTATGACCTTCGGGTATGTTATTTAATACTACAAGCTCATTGGATAAACACGTTCCTTTGCTAATAGGAATTCTGGCTATAACAACGTCATCTTTCTCATTTAATTTAATTATAGGACTTATATTGCTCATTCATTACTTCTCTTTAATATGCACTGCTAATAGAGGTAAGATTATTCATATTTACATAATTGCACCCGGTTGCCATGGGACAAATTCAAGTGATCCATATCCAAATTTTTCACTTTTTGTTTTCTCACCAGAAGCGACAGCTAGTATCTTTTCAAAAATACGTTTACCTGCTTGCTCCAATGTTTCTTGTCCTTCGGCTACATCACCACAATTAATATCCATATCTTCTTCTTGGCGCCGCCATAAAAAATTATTAGAAGCAATTTTTATACACGGTGTTGGTTTTGAACCATAGGCTGACCCCCTCCCTGTGGTAAAACACATAATGTTTGCACCACCAGCAATTTGACCTGTACATGCAAATGCGTCATATCCTGGAGTGTCCATAAATACTAAACCTTTTGCGGTTACTGGTTCTGCATATTCATATACATCCATAAGATTTGTACTTCCTGCTTTACAAATAGCACCAAGCGATTTTTCAAGAATAGTTGTAAGTCCACCTTCTTTATTGCCTGCGGATGGATTGTTATTTAATTCTGCGTGGCATCTTTTGGCATAATCCTCCCACCATAAAATTCGATTAATAAGTTTTTCACCTACTTCTTTCGAGTCTGCCCGGCGAGTAAGGATATATTCAGCACCATAAATTTCAGGAGTTTCGGCGAGTATTGCTGTTCCACCTTGTTGTACAAGTAAATCAACAGCTACGCCAAGGGCTGGATTAGCAGAAATACCTGAGTAACTATCAGAACCACCACATTCAAGGGCTAAGACTAATTCCGATGCAGGTACCTCCTCTCTGGTGTATTGGTTTGCTTCATTTAACATGCTTTCAATAATAGAAATTCCTTTATCGAAAGTTTTTTGTGATCCACCAGTTTCTTGAATAGTCATATGTTGTAACATAGGACCTTCATTCAATTCTTTTACTTGGATAAGATCTTTGATTTGATTAGATTCACATCCAAGCCCAATTATTAAAATGCCAGCGAAATTTGGATGATTTGCATAACCACTCATTGTGCGTTGCATAATCTTCATCAAATCACCTTTCATATCCATGGCACAGCCAAAACTTTGTGGAAGCGCTACGATGCCATCTATATTTGGATAATCGTCTAATCCTTTTGCTTTAAAGTGATCTTCAAGGCGGCGTGCAACTGTTGCACTGCAGTTAACCGATGTCAATATGCCGATATAGTTACGAGTTGCTACTTTTCCATTTTTACGCTTATAGCCCATGAAAGTCCTTTTTTCACTGGCTTTTGGGGTTTCATTCTTATCTGCACAAAAGTCATATTCATGTCCATAATCACCCATTTTTAGATTATGTAAATGTATGTGTTCTCCTGCTTGGATATTGCAAATTGCATAACCTATAATTTGATTATAGCGTTTGATTGGTTGATTTTTTTCAATATTGTGTAGTGCTATTTTATGGCCTTCTTTAATATCAGCTAATACTGAAATATTTTTTTCTTGAATTACATACCCTTTGGTTACCGGAAAACGAGCTATGGCAACATCATCATTAGGATGAAGTATAATTACTTTAGATACTTCGCTCATAATTTGCTCCTAAAACTAATTAATAATAAATTCTTATAAAATTTTTGAATCAGATAATAATTTTTTAAGTATTTTCTTTTTATCGGAAGTTAATGGCATTACTGGAGCTAAAACTTCAGTTGATATTTTCACACCTGTTAGTTTGATTGCTTGTTTAATCACACCAAAGAAAGGGGTTTCAATGGCATAGATAGGCATCAATTTTGCTAATTGACGTTGTAATTTAAATGCTGTTTCATAATCTTTTTGTATGAACGCTTTATAAATTCCCTTAGTAATTTTAGGTGCAAAATTAAACGTTGCCGGAATACCACCATGACCACCTAAAATCAGCGTGTCTAGCATATATTCGTCAAAACCACTAAAGATGATAAAATCGGGTCGGAAAGAATGGACTTTGTTGATCACTTCTCGTGTATGGCTAATGTTATCAATAGTATCTTTTAGCCCGATGATATTTGGCAGATCCTTTGCCAACCGGGTAATTACATCAATACCAATGTCTTGACCAGTTAGTGCAGGAAAATTGTAAAGTAGGATCGGTATACTAATATTTTCAGCGACAGTTTTATAATGGTGATAAATTGCATCACTATTCAATAAGGCATAGTAAGGATTCACAACTAAAACAGCGTCCGCACCTATTTGAGCAGCATGTTGACCATATTCAATCGTTTCTTTGGTACTTGGGCTTGATATTCCAATCATAACGGGAATACGTTTATTGATATGCCTCACCGCAAATTCAGCGACTTCGAGCCTTAGTTTAGGTGGCATATGACAAAACTCACCACCGCTACCTAAAATCAAAACGCCATCCGCTTCATTTTTAATAAGATGATCTAATAGGTTGGCCATTCCTTTTTTATCTAGTTTTCCTTGTTTATTTACGATTGTCGGAACGGGAGGGAATATCCCTTTAAATTTTTCTATATTCATCTCTTCTCCTTGTTCACTGAGTAGAACATAATTTCTTTGTTGTGAACAAATTATTGGTGAAAAAATTTCGAATTGCAATCAATTAATACAAAAGAAAATTAATTTTGTGATCATTCTCTCATTGTAAAGATTATTTTTTTGGGTAGTTTATTTTTTCCGTATAATGAAATTGAGTTCTTTTCTGGGAATTTTTTAAAGTGTTATTAATTTAAGAGGTAAATATGATTTATTACATTCCACCCGTTAATTTATTAGGTAAAGGTTGCCTGTCTGAGTTAGGCGTACCAGTGAAAAAATTAAATTGCAAAAAAGCATTCGTTGTTAGTGATAAGTTTTTAATTGGTAATGGCACTGTAGATAGAGTAGTTGATATCTTAAAAAAAGAGGGTATTGAATCAGTTATTTTTTATGATGTGAAACCAAATCCAACGGTTGCCAATGTTGAAAATGCATTAAAATTATGTCAAGAATCAGAGTGTGATTTTATTGTATCAATCGGTGGAGGTTCACCTCAAGATTGTGGTAAAGCCGTTGCTGTTTTGGCCACTAACGGTGGCAAAATTACCGATTATGAAGGGATGCATAAAAGTAAACAAAAATGTTTACCTATTGTGGCAATAGCAACCACTGCAGGTACTTCTGCTGAAGTTACCATTAATTATGTTATTACCGATGAAAGTAGACATGTAAAAATGATTATGGTCGATCCCAATACGCTGGCATCAATAACCGTTAGCGATCCTGATTTAATGATTTCCAAACCTGCCAATTTAACCGCTGCAACAGGTATGGATGCGTTAACTCATGCAATTGAAGCGGTAGTTGCTAAAGGTGCGATGGATGTTACTGATTCAACCGCATTATATGCCATAGCTCAAACTTTTAAATATTTAGCCAGAGCAGTTAAAAACGGTAATGACATTCAAGCCAGAGAACAGATGAGTTATGCCTGCTTTTTAAATGGTATCGCTTTTAGTAATGCTGGGCTAGGTAATGTGCATGCTATGGCACATCAATTAGGTGGGCTTTATGATTTACCTCATGGTGTTTGTAATGCGATGCTATTGTCGGTAGTCGAAAAAGAAAATGCTAAACATGCACCACAAAAATTTAGAGTGATTGCTGAAACAATCGGGTTTGATACAAAAGATAGAAGTGATCAAGAATGTGTTGATTATGTGATAAAAAGAATTGAAGATTTAGCGCAAGAAGTCGGCATTCCTAAATCATTAAAGGAATTGGGGGTTAATAATCCTGATTTTGAATTATTGGCGGAAAATTCAATGAAAGATGCCTGTGCTGGTGCCAATCCCGTATTTTTTGATAAACAAAAACTTATTGAGCTATTTAAACAGATCGCTTAATAACTTCTTGAATAAAATAGTTAAAATAATATTGAATTATAATTATTCAATATTATTTTAAAACTTATTGGTTAACTGTTGGCAGGCTTTACGGACTAACTCTGAGTATTTTTCAATTTTATCAACCGGTAGTTGAAAAAGAACGCCGGAAATACTTATAGCCGCAATTGGTTCATGATTTTTATTAAATATCGGTGCTGCGATACAATGTACGCCTTTTACATCTTCCTGATTATCATAAGCCCAACCTTGCGACCGGATTTTAGCTAGCTCTTTTTTTAACTGTTTTTTGCTGGTTATAGTGGTATCGGTATATTTGGGCAATTTGTCTTCGGGTATCAGTTGATCGATTTTCTCATCAGGTAACCAAGCTATTAATGCTTTACCAATACCAGAACTATGTAATGGTAATTTTTTGCCAATCCAAGTACGAATACCAATAGCTTGGTCATTTTCAATTTTTGCAATATAGACAGAGTAAAGCCCATCAAGAACACCTAGATGACAGGTTAAGTTGGTCTGATCTCTTAATTTAGTCATCAATGGTTCTGCGATTTTTGTGATATCGAACTGTTCTAACGATTTGTCTCCCCATTCATGCAATTTTAGTCCAAGATAAAACTTATTTTGATCTTGACGTAAAATACCATGCATAACTAACGCATTAAGCAGTGTCGAAGTACTACTTTTAGGTAAATTAAGGTCTTGAAATATTTGACTAAAAGTTGCACCTTTATTTCCATCTAAATAATCACAAATGCGAACAATTTTATCCAAGGCTGGTACTAGAGTCTGAATATTTGGCATGAAATATCCTAATATAATAATGTAAGAAATTTATTTAGTTTATTGGTTCTAATTTATTAAAAAATCATTTTTTGAACGGTTATGTGTATCAAATATCTTATTTTTTACATTATATTCAAGTTATTTGATTTGGAAAAGAAAATAACTTCTATTATTTTTCTATCAACTCGATTTGAAAGGATAAATCCTTATCTTGCATCATGTTATCCATAGTTATATCATGGTTAATAGTGCTATATTAATTAAGGAATAAGTTATGTTAAAGTCAATAGATCCAACTACTACATCCGCTTGGAAGTCCCTTCAAGTTAGTTATCAGAAGCATTGCGATAAGACGATTGCTCAAATTCTAAAAGATGAACCTAAACGAGTTGAAAAGTTAAGTATTCCTTTTGAAGATGAGTTCTTGGTTGATCTGTCTAAAAACCGCATTACTGAGGAGACCTTAAAGCAACTTTATCAGCTCGCTGACGAGTGTGATTTAAGCGGGGCTATTAATGCCATGTACAGTGGTGAAAAAATTAATCGGACCGAAAACCGAGCCGTTTTACATATTGCGCTTCGCAATGTATCAAATTCACCAATTTATGTTGATGGTAAAAATGTTATGGATGACGTCAATGCTGTGCTGGCGAAGATGGAATCCTTTAGTAAAAAAATTATTAGTGGTGAATGGAAAGGCTATACTGGTAAAGCGATTACTGATGTAGTTAATATCGGAATTGGAGGTTCAGATTTAGGGCCAGTGATGATTACCGAAGCATTACGCCCTTATAAAAACCATCTAACTATGCACTTTGTCTCTAATGTCGATGGTACTCACATTGTTGAAGCTTTAAAAGGTTTAAATCCAGAAACAACGCTATTTTTAGTTGCATCGAAGACCTTTACAACTCAAGAAACTATGACTAATGCACAAACCGCTCGTCAATGGTTACTTGATGCTGCAAAAGATGATAAAGCTGTTGCGCTTCACTTTGTAGCTTTATCAACCAATGCCAAAGAAGTAGAAAAATTTGGTATTGATACTGCCAATATGTTTGAATTTTGGGATTGGGTTGGTGGTCGTTATTCTTCTTGGTCTGCAATCGGCTTATCAATTGTACTTTCAATTGGTTTTGAAAACTTTAAACAGTTTTTAGCTGGTGGACATGCGATGGATAAACATTTCCAAAGCACACCAATTAAAAAAAATATCCCAACATTACTTGCTTTAATTGGGATTTGGTACAATAACTTCTATGGTGCAGAAACCGAGGCAATTCTACCTTATGATCAATATATGCATCGCTTTGCAGCTTATTTTCAGCAAGGGAATATGGAATCAAATGGTAAAAGTGTTGATCGTAATGGCAACAAGACTACTTATACTACAGGTCCTATTATTTGGGGTGAACCAGGGACAAATGGTCAACATGCGTTTTATCAATTAATTCACCAAGGTACTAAACTTATTCCTTGTGATTTTATTGCACCGGCAATTAGTCATAATCCAGTTGGCGATCATCATCCTAAATTGCTTTCTAACTTTTTTGCTCAAACAGAAGCTTTAGCTTTTGGTAAGACTGCCCAACAAGTAGAACAAGAATTTCTTGCCGCTGGTAAAAAGCTTGATGAAGTTAAATCTATTGTTCCATTTAAAGTTTTTGAAGGCAATAAACCGACTAACTCTATTTTAGTGAAAAAAATCACACCGTACACTTTAGGCGCATTAGTGGCGATGTATGAGCACAAAATCTTCACGCAAGGCGTTATTTTAAATATCTTTAGCTTCGATCAGTGGGGGGTTGAATTGGGTAAACAGTTAGCTGGTCGCATTTTACCTGAACTTGCTGATGATAAACCAGTCAGCTCGCATGATGAATCAACCAACAGCTTGATTAATCAATACAAAAAATGGCGTTAAACGAATTATTTGAACTCTATGTTTGATTATTTTCAACAAAAAACCTTCAGCGAAAACTGAAGGTTTTTTTATGAGTAGTAACGTTGTGCGATGTTATTTTTTAACACGCATAATTGGTGTTTTACCTGCCTCAACTGAGCCGGATAACTTAGTTAATTCAACAACAGTTTCCATATTAGATATTACAACTGGTGTTAACACTGATTTGGCTTTACTTTCAAGTAAAGGCAGATCGATTTCGATGATAGTATCTCCAATTTTAACTTGTTGTCCTTCTTCGGCAACTCGTGTAAAACCTTCACCTTTTAATTCCACCGTATCTATACCGAAATGAACAAAAAGTTCGATACCTTCATCTGATTCAATAGCAAATGCATGATTGGTTTCAAAAATTTTACCAATTTTACCATTTAATGGTGCTACAATTTTATTACCAGAAGGTTTTATAGCAACACCATCACCAACGATTTTTTCTGCAAAAACTACATCTGGCACATCTTCGATCTTAACGATTTCACCACTAAGAGGTGCAATAATTTCGATGCTGTTTTTGTTATCATCAGATACAAATTGCTTTATTTTATCGAATAAACCCATCATTGCCTCCTAACAAATTTGCTTTTCAGCAGTATATTTTTCAATTAAATCGGTTATTTCTTTAGCTGTTGCTTTTTCAAGAACAGTATCAGCAAATTTCTTCGCTTCTTCATAATTAGTATTACGAATTAATTTTTTGATTTTAGGAATTGATACCGCACTCATACTGAACTCATCAAGCCCCATACCTAGTAATAAAATTGTTGCTCTTTCATCACCAGCAAGCTCTCCACACATTCCTGTCCATTTACCTTCTTTGTGAGAAGCATCGATTACATTTTTAATCAAAGTTAATACTGATGGTGAAAGTGGATTATAAAGATGTGAAATAAGCTCATTACCACGGTCAACAGCAAGTGTATATTGGGTTAAATCGTTAGTTCCAATACTAAAGAAATCAACTTCTTTAGCTAAATGTCTAGCAATAACCGCAGCGGCTGGTGTTTCGATCATCACACCAATTTCAATGCTTTTATCGAATGCTTTACCTTCAGATGTTAATTGTTCTTTAAGGATATTAATTTCAGATTTTAGAATACGAATTTCTTCTACCGAAATAATCATTGGGAACATAATACGCAATTTACCAAATGCAGAAGCGCGTAAGATTGCTCGTAACTGTGCATGTAGTATTTCTTTACGATCTAAACAGATACGAATTGCACGCCAACCTAAGAATGGATTTTCTTCTTTTGGTAAATGCATATATGGTACATCTTTGTCACCACCGATATCCATTGTACGAACAATAACTGATAGGCCATTAGTTGATTCAGCAACTTCTTTATATGCTTTGAATTGTTCATCTTCATTAGGATAAGCTTCACGATCCATGAATAAGAATTCTGTACGATAAAGCCCAACACCTTCATAACCATTACGATCTGCACCAGCAATATCACGAACAGTACCAATATTTGCACAAATTTCAACTTGATGACCATCAAGTGTTACAGCTGGTAGATCTTTTAATTTTGCTAACTCTTCTTTATCAGCAAGATATTTTGTTTGTACTTGTTTTAGTTTTTCTTGAGTTGCATGATCTGGATTAATGTAGATAGCATTGTTGATTGCATCTAAAATAACAAAATCACCTTGTTTGATTTCTTGTGTTGCATTAGATGTACCCACGATTGCTGGAATTTCTAATGAACGGGCCATGATTGATGTATGTGAAGTGCGCCCTCCCGCATCAGTGATGAAACCTAACACCATATCTAAATTTAATTGAGCAGTTTCAGACGGTGTTAAATCAGTCGCAACTAAAATACAAGGTTGGCTAATAGCACTTAGATCAACAATTTCGATGCCTAAAATATTTTTTAGCAGTCGTTTACCAATATCACGGATATCGGCAGCACGTTCTTTTAGATATTCATCATCTAGATTTTCTAACTCTTTTGCTTGGGTTTCAAATACAGATTGGACAGCTGCGTCAGCACTTGAGTGTTTACTTTTGATGCGTGAAATAACTTCTTGTTCAAGATCTTCATCTTCAAGAAGCATGATATGACCTTCAAAAATAGCAGCTTTATCCTCACCTAAAGTGGTTTTAGCTCGTTCCATGATCGCATGTAATTGTTCGCTTGATTTTTCACGTGCTTCTTTAAAACGATCAATTTCAGCGTCAATTTTGTTATCAAGAATTTGCCTATTATTTATAACAATAGGTTCTTCTTTTAATAATAGCGCTTTTGCAAAAGCGATACCTGGGGAAACAAGTATACCTGATACCATAACATTTAATCCTTATCTAATATTAAAACCGTTCAACGCTAACATGGGAGTATTATTCCAATTCAGGAATTAATTTTACTAAATGAGTTACTGCTTCTTTTTCATCTTCACCTTCGGCTGAAATAGTAATAGTTGTACCTTGAGTTAAGCCTAATGTTTGTAATTTGAATAAGCTTTTAGCACTTGCACTTTTTCCATTTGATGTGACAGTAATTTCAGAATTGAAGTTTTTAGCTTCCTTTACAAATTGTGCAGCAGGGCGGGTGTGAAGACCGTTCGATGCAGTAATGGTTACATCTTGCTTGTACATAATTATTTTACTCCCAAAAATATATTTGTTCATGCGACAATATAAATAAAAACAGCTTGAAAGGCTAGTAAGATTTCACGGATATGTGACAATTAGTCAATCTTATTAGCGATACTTTACAAAGTAAGCTGAAATATTTATTAATATCGGTAAATTCGAGTGACTCTATCACTACATTTTTTAAATTCAACCTGACCGTGAATTCCTCGTTTGATATTTTCAAATACCATCTCTTCGCTACCATCTAGTTGTGAGGCACGGATCTCGTCTCGGCAGAAAGCTTCAAACTTATCAAGTTCTTGTTCTCCATTGCCTAACTGATAATCTTTAGGTAAGTCTTGGCTGGTTATATAGGTATTATTCTGTACATCAAGAACAATCACACCTTTATTTTTCAGCCATGAACTACAAGCAGTTAACGATATAACTATATATAGTGATGTTAAAATTAATCTAAAAATGTTCAAAATAATTCCTTTATAAAGCACAATAACCTGTTTATTATTTACAGCTAGGCACAAATTATATACTAATAATGAGTGAAAGTGCAGAGGGATGTATTTTCACTATTATTATAAACTAATAAGGTGGAGTTAATGACTAATACCAAGATTTATGACGAGCTTAATCGTCAACTTATCCAAAATAAAGTTGGCATAACTGCAGCCGAGTTACATGGATTCTTATCTGGCTTATTAGCTGGAGGAAATCATGACGAAAGTTGGAGAGTGTTAGTTCAAGACATGTTGAATGATGGGCAAAAAATAGCTGAACCTTTAAATAAGGAAGTGGAAGAATTATATCATACAACTAAACAACAATTTATTGATGAAGATTTTGAGTTCCAACTTCTACTTGGTGAGCAAGATTTGTTTACGCAAATTGACGATTTAGTGGGATGGGTAAATCATTTTTTATTGGGTATTGGTTTAGTTCAACCTAAACTTAATCGAGTTAAAGGTGATGTGGGTGAAGCAATATATGATCTAAGACAAATAGCTAAACTCGGTTATGATGAAGATGAAGATCAGCAAGAGCTGGGCTTTGCATTTGAAGAGATCAAAGAGTACGTTCGCATTACGACGATGTTATGTTTTGATGAATTTAATGAACCCGATATTACACCAACACTTCACTAATATTCAATATTACTGATTATCAAGGTAAACGCTATGATAGATATTCAGACCAAGACAGAACTGCTAGATCGGCGAAATAAATTATTGGCTCAGATGGAGCCAAATAGCATTGCCTTATTTTTTGCTTCACCAGAAGTTAAACGAAGTAATGATACCCACTATCCTTATAGACAAGATAGTGACTTTTGGTATTTTACTTTTTTTGCAGAGCCAGAAGCGCTTTTGGCAATAATTAAACAACAAGACGGTCAAGGACGATATATTTTATTTAATCGCAAGAAAGATCCTTTAGCCGAAACATGGACTGGCTATCGCTTAGGCCAGCAAGAGGCATTAACAAAGATTTTAGTCGATGAGGCTTATCTTTTCGATGATATAGAGAGTGTTCTACCAAATTTAATAAATGGAAAAAAAGCAATTTATTATGCAGACCAACTATATGATTATGCTGACGAGATAATTAAGAAAGCAATCAATACATTACGGCAAGGTGCTCGATTTAAACTTTCTGCGCCGAGTACAGTTATTGATTGGCGACCAATTGTTCATGAAATGCGAATGTTTAAGTCTGAATATGAAATGGCTCTTTTACGTAAAGCGTGCGAAATCAGTGCTCAAGCCCATATTCGGGCAATGCAAAAATGCCAGGCTAATTGGTATGAATATCAATTAGAAGCTGAAATATTACATGAGTTTGCATGGCATGGCGCTCGATGGCCGTCATATAATACTATTGTTGGCGGAGGTAATAATGGTTGTATATTGCATTATGAAAATAATAGCGACAGGCTCAAAGATGGCGATTTAGTCTTAATTGATGCTGGTTGTGAATATCATTATTATGCAGGTGATATTACTCGAACATTTCCGATTAATGGTAAATTTAGTCAAGCACAACTCGAAATATATAACATTGTGTTAACTGCGCAATGTACAGCTATCAAATTATTGAAACCAGGCACCTCAATATCATTAGTTAACCAAAAAATTATTCGGATTATGGTTGAAGGATTAGTTAAGCTTGGAATTATGCAAGGTGATGTTGAAACATTGATTACAAACAAAGCTTATTTAGCATTCTATATGCATGGATTAGGTCACTGGTTAGGTATTGATGTGCATGATGTTGGCAGTGATCGTGATCGCATACTCGCTCCGGGTATGGTCTTAACCGTTGAGCCTGGACTTTATATTAATAAAGATGCTGATGTGCCAGAATGTTATAAAGGTATTGGGATTCGTATCGAAGATAATATTTTGGTTACCGAATCTGGCAACGAAATTTTAACCTCAACGGTACCTAAACAACCGCAGGAAATTGAACTTTTAATGCAAAAGAATAGATAAACTATTTATCAACTAAGCACTAATTGAATTATAAAATTAGTGCTTTTTCAGTTTTTTATTCAATAATGGTTATTGATTGAGGAATGAGTGATTAATTGCTTCCTAAGCTAATTGAACTATCACGATTGAAAACAATTTTTATTTTGAGATCTTTTCCGGCAATCGGCTTATATTTCCACATTTTCATTGCTGAGATAACCGAGCGATTAAAAATATTATTAGGTTGGGCTTCAATAATCCTAATATTTTCAACGCGACCCTCACTAGTTACATCAAACATAGCAACAACATAACCTTCTAAGCGCATATCTAGTGCTCTTCGAGGATATTCTGGTCGATTACGACTAATTGGAGAGGGATTACCAGAATATTGTCGATTATCAGATACTTTAGGAGCTACTGAAGTATTTGCTATATTATCACTTACCACATCTTGTCTAACTTGTTGACGAGATGATTTTTGTGTCGGTGGTTTTTTCTTATTTGGTTTAGGTTTAACAATAACTGGTTTATCTGGCTCTGTTGCTGGTTTTTTTTGTTCTATTTCAGGTGTAGGTTCCGGAATCTTTTCTTCAACGACTTCTGGCTCTACGACTGGTTCTTCAATTGGTTTATTGTCAATGATTTCACTGTTTTCAGCACCTTTGATTTCAGGTGTTTCTTCAACCAATGATTGTTCCGGAGCTGCTAACTGAGTAAGGTCAATCATGACAGCTTTAATTGAATTATCACCTTCATCAACAACGATATTATTTGCAAACAGTGCAGAGCTGAACAGTAATCCAAATAAAAATAAATGTGATATTACAGAGATCGATGTATATATATAGGCATCCTTTTGCTTATTAGAAGCAGGTGATTGCGGCTCTTTTTCGTTGTTGATATCTATATCAAAGTTGATCTTCATAACAGTAATTAATGTTCATTTAAGGTGTGTATTCTAAATGAAAATGCTTATCATTTGTAGTATTTTTTTAAATATGATTTAGCAGTACTTGTTGCATAAAAATATTTATCAGATAATAGTAAATAAATATCTCCCATTTGTAGTGGTTAAACTGATGAATAATCCATCGATAAAACAAATACTCGATCTAGTGCAAGATGATTTAGTTAAAGTTAATGAAGCAATACAAGCAGAACTTAGTTCTGATGTTGTACTAATTAATCAATTAGGGAATTACATCATTAGTAGTGGTGGAAAACGGATTCGCCCAGTTATTGCTTTGTTAATAGCTAAAGCGCTTAATTATCAGGGTGATAAACATATTATTACCGCAGCTTTTATCGAATTTATTCACACTGCAACTTTATTGCATGATGATGTTGTTGATGAATCTGATTTACGGCGAGGTAAATCAACTGCTAATGCGCTATTTGGTAATGCGGCAAGTGTCTTAGTTGGTGATTATATTTACACAAGATCTTTCCAAATGATGGTACGCACAGAATCATTCAAAGTATTGAAGATAATGTCAGAAGCAACAAATATTATTGCTGAAGGTGAAGTTCAACAGCTGATAAATTGTAATGATCCTGATATTACTAAAGAGCAATACTTACAAGTTATTTATCGCAAAACAGCAAGACTGTTTGAAGCAACATCGCATTCAGCAGCAGTATTAGCAGGAGCAACACCAGAGCAAGAATTTGCACTGCAAGAGTATGGAAAATACTTGGGAACCGCCTTTCAAATTATTGATGACTTATTAGATTATAGTGCGGATAGTAATCAAAAATTAGGTAAAAATTTGGGTGATGATCTCAATGAAGGTAAACCAACCTTACCATTATTGCATGCAATGCATCATGCTAATTCAGAAGATGCGACATTAATCCGTCAAGCTATCGAGCAAGGTAATGGCAGGCATTTATTAGATCATATTTTAAAAGTTATGCAGTCGTGTGGATCTCTTGAATTTACTTTAAAAACGGCTCAACAAGAGGCCAATAAAGCATTCAATGTTATTTCAATCTTACCTGATTCCCCTTATAAAAAAGCGCTACAAGATCTGGCTTTACTATCAGTAAAAAGGGATAACTAAACGTGATGTGATATTGAAAAAATATTATTTATACGATTCGTTTAATAATAAAGCTTTTAGCGAAATATCGTAATAATCTTAAATTGATTTTACGTTGCTATGTAAACAAATTGCTTCCCTTAATATGCAATTACTTTAATCTAGGTAGTCATTATGCTCAAAAGATCTTGGCCTGTTTTTTTAATTTTTATTTCGATGATATCAGTGCAAGCAAGTGCTTCATTTGCTAAATACTTGTTTCCTGTACTAGGGCCTGAGGCGATGACAGCATGGCGGTTGTTTTTCTCAGCGATTTTATTGGTAATAATCTTTAAACCTTGGCGTAAAACTATTACTAAGTCAGCCATTAAATATATTATTCTGTATGGTGTCGCTATGGGATGTATGAATTTGGCTTTTTATAATGCCATATCTCGAATCCCAATAGGAATTGCTGTGGCAATAGAGTTAACTGGACCAATTATGGTTGCGATGTTTTCTGGGCGCCGATTAACTGATTTTGTTTGGTTAGCTATTGCGATCATTGGATTGGTGATGTTGCTTCCTATTCATCAGGCTTCTAACGATTTGGATCCTATCGGTATATTACTAGCTTTATGTGCAGGAAGCTGTTGGGCTGGTTATATTGTTTTTGGGCGAAAAGCGGGTGAAATTTATGGTGCCTCAAGTGTTGCGGTAGGTTCGATTATTGCCTCAATATTACTCTTTCCTATTGGTGTATGGCACAGTGGTAGCACCATGTTTTCGATGGATCTGTTGCCTCTCGTTTTTGTCGTTTCATTATTGGCGTCTGCTATTCCATATGGCCTAGATATGATCGCTTTGCCACGATTACCCGCACAAACTTTTAGTACTCTGATGAGCTTGTCACCTGTATTTGCTGCGTTTTCTGGATTAATTGTTTTACACGAACAGTTAACTCATTATCAATGGATTGCTATTTTATTTATTATAGTTTCATCGATTGGTACTGTATTAACTATGCAGCGTCCAACTAAAATTAAAGCGCTAAATCGAGAAAATTGAGTTTATTGAAATACTATCGTGTAACTTTGCACGATAGTATTTTATTGAAAGAAAAGCGAAGTAAAATGTTATCTAGGTGGGAAGCCCATGCCTCCACCCATTAGACCTTTCATTTGGCGCATCATCTTCATCATGCCACCACCTTTCATCTTTTTCATCATTTTTTGCATATCTTCAAACTGCTTAAGCAGCTTGTTAACATCTTGCACTTGGGTACCTGAACCATTAGCAATACGGCGTTTGCGTGAGCCTTTGATGATTTCGGGATTAGCTCGTTCTTTTAATGTCATCGAACCAATTATGGCTTCCATCTTGATGGTGATTTTATCATCCATCTGTGCTTTGATATGATCAGGAAGTTGACCAACGCCAGGTAGTTTAGCCAGCATAGCGCCCATTCCACCCATATTACGCATTTGTCGAAGTTGATCTTGGAAGTCATTAAAATCAAACTTATCGCCTTTTTTGAGTTTTTTGGCGATTTTCTCTGCCTTTTCACGATCAACATTACTCTGTAACTCTTCAATTAAAGAGAGTACATCACCCATCCCTAAAATACGTGAAGCGATACGGTCAGGATAAAAAGGTTCTAATGCATCCGTCTTTTCACCCATCCCTAAGAATTTGATTGGTTTACCGGTGATATGACGAATCGATAACGCCGCACCGCCACGAGCATCACCATCCACCTTAGTTAAAATAACCCCGGTCAAAGGTAATGCGTCATTAAATGCTTTTGCCGTATTAGCAGCATCTTGCCCGGTCATGGCATCGACCACAAATAACGTTTCAATTGGATTGATTGCATCATGCAGTGCTTTGATTTCATCCATCATCTCGCTATCGACATGTAATCGACCAGCGGTATCGACAATAAGGACATCAAAAAATTGTAATTTAGCATGTGAAATTGCTTTGTTAACAATATCAATAGGTTTTTGATTGATATCTGACGGGAAGAACTCCACATCAATAGCTTTAGCTAGTGTTTCTAACTGTTTTATTGCCGCAGGGCGATAAACGTCGGCAGAGACAACTAACACTTTCTTTTTCTGTTTTTCTTTTAAAAATTTTGCTAGTTTTGCGACGCTGGTAGTTTTACCCGCACCTTGCAAACCTGCCATGAGAATGACGGCTGGAGGCTGGGTGGCTAAGTTAAGTGAACTATTAACTTCACCCATAGCTATAGTAAGTTCTGCTTGAACGATTTTGATGAATTCTTGGCCTGGTGTTAGGCTTTTATTAACATCTAAACCAACAGCTTTTTGTTTAACTTGGTTAATAAATTCTCGTACCACAGGTAGGGCAACATCAGCCTCAAGTAATGCCATACGGACATCACGTAGGGCATCTTTGATATTATCTTCAGATAAGCGTCCACGCCCACTAATATTGCGAAATGTCTGTGATAAACGGTCAGTTAAATTCTCAAACATGCTAACTCTCAACAAATGAAAAAATTTTCAACTATCATATCAGAAAATTGGCAGAAGTCCCATGATCATAAATTTACCATGACTTGACACCAAATTTGGTTCCTGTTGAAATGAGATGCATAACAAGATGAAAGGAGAAATCATATATGGTAAAAGTTGTTAATACCAACAAAGCACCAGCAGCAATAGGTCCTTATGTTCAAGGTGTTGATTTGGGCAACATGTTATTTGCATCAGGTCAAATTCCAATTAATCCAGCTACAGGTGAGATGCCAAGTTGTGTCAAAGAGCAAGCTAAACAAAGTTTAGCGAATGTAAAAGCAATTGTTACTGAGGCAGGATATCAAGTTAAAAATATCGTTAAAACGACGATTTTTTTAGCCGATATGAATGATTTTGCGGATGTGAATAGTGTCTATGAGGCATTTTTTACAGAGAATCAGGCAACATTCCCTGCTCGTTCTTGTGTGCAAGTTGCTCGCATTCCTAAAGATGCGAAAGTTGAAATAGAAGTTATTGCGGTTAAATAATCGACTTATAATTGTTAGCACCGAAAGGTGCTAATGAAGTAAAAAAAGTTGAGGAACGGGGTTTTTGAGGTTTTTTTTATTTAAAATCTCTTTTTTGACCATCTATTCTAACGTTTTATATCCAAATCAGTCTTTTAAACGGTCTATTTTAGTATCCTAAAATTATTTATATTTAAACTATTATTTAGTGATTGATTGCCAATTAAGTTGGTGCAATAATCTACAATTATCCATTGATATTTACTGATTTAATTAGGTTGGGAAAATGTTTGAAAAAGTAGAGTCGTACGCAGGGGATCCAATATTATCATTAGTTGCTGAATTCAATAATGATAAGCGCGAAAACAAGACCAATTTAAGTATAGGTTATTATTATGATGAAAATAGTGTGGTTCCTCAATTATCGTGTATTAAAACGGCTCGTGACTATATTTATCATCATCAACAAGGCGCACAACTTTATTTGCCGATGAGTGGCTTACCGAGTTATTGTCAGGCAATCCAATCATTGCTTTTTGGTGAAGATAATCCTGCTTTTCAAACGAAGCGGATAGCCACTGTTCAGACATTAGGGGGATCAGGTGCGCTGAAAGTCGGTGCTGACTTTTTATATCGTTATTTCCCTAATTCTCAAGTTTGGGTTAGTGATCCAACTTGGGAGAATCATATTGCCATTTTTAATGGCGCAGGATTTAAGGTAAATAAATACCCTTATTTTGATCCTAAGACTTGTGGCGTGAATTTTGATGCGATGCTAGAAACACTTAATACCTTACCAGCTAAAAGTATTGTGTTATTGCATCCTTGCTGCCATAACCCAACTGGTGCAGAATTAACAAACCAACAATGGGACAAAGTGATTGATGTTTTACAAAACCGAGATCTCATTCCATTTATGGATATCGCTTACCAAGGTTTTGGCGAAAGTATCGAAAGTGATAGTTATGCAATAAAAAAAGTGGCTGAGCGAGGATTGTGTGGGTTTATCAGCAATTCGTTTTCTAAAACTTTTTCACTTTATGGTGAGCGAGTGGGCGGTTTATCCGTTTTATGTGATAATAACCAAGTGGCTAATCGAGTGTTTGGTCAATTACAAGCAACGGTTCGTCGAAATTATTCTAGTCCTGCCGCTTACGGTGCACAACTTGTATCATACGTATTAAATAATGCTGAACTTAAAGCTTTATGGTTTACAGAAGTCGAATCAATGCGTAATCGTATTGTTATCATGCGCTCAACATTAGTCGATTTATTAAAAACAGCAGCACCTAAACAGAATTTTGACTACCTACTTAAACAAAGAGGTATGTTTAGTTACACCGGTTTTTCTAAAGAGCAAGTCGCACAACTAAAAGATGATTTCGCTGTTTATTTGGTGGGCAGCGGGAGAATGTGTGTGGCGGGTTTAAATCACCATAATATACATCGTGTAGCAGAAGCATTTGCCACAATCAAATCATAATGTGACTAACTAGAGGAGAATCACATGTTACGTAAAGTATTTATTTTATTGGTAAGTATCGCGATGACAACACTTGTAGTAGGTTGTAACACGGTTAAAGGTGTAGGTAAAGACGTGCAATCAGGCGGTAAAGCTATTACCAATACTGCCGAAGATGTTAGTGAAAAATTGTAAATAATAAATGGGTTTGCTTATAGCTTCTTAAAAGCAAACAAAACCATATGTATCGACTATTTATTTTAGCATTTTTACTTGTAGGGTGTGGTTCGTTGAACTTTCGAACTGCACCTTTAATCATGGATAATTGCCAGTATCAAAATCGTTCTGGTGTTGAATTTAAGTTAAACCAACTTGAATCCAATCTTACACAATATCCCCATATTTATCTTTCACAAAGTCGAGCTAGTCGACACTTACCCATGAGTTATGCTGGCTTAAAAGGCAAATTAACAGGTCAAACTTTTGAGCGAGATTATCCAAAAGAGACTTTTTGGCGTAGTACTAATATATTTGAAAGAGCATCAATGTATGATGATGGTTATGATGATCTTTACATTAGCGCCAAACAGAAAGAAGAACGCGATCGTAAAGCAAAGTTTGTTGTTAAAGAAGCTGTGTTAGAAACGTGTCAAATTGTTTATGTTTCCATTGATTCTTTAGCTAAAGACAGTGATAATTCGTCATTAATTAAATTTAATGATTTATCTATTATTAATTAAGGATCTTTATATGACGGATAATCCAAAACTTAAAGGATTAGGTGGCTGGCTTATAGTTGTTGCAATATTCATCGTATTTACGCTTGTACTAAATCTATTCACTATTGGCTTTATTGTAATGACTTTGAAGTTCCATGGGAGTGATTTTATTAATCAAGTTTCTGACCAATATATTCCTAATATTAGTTGGATTTTATTTGTAGAAATAGGTCTAAACGCAATTTTAATTCTTTTTGCTATTTATTTGCTTTATCTTTTTTTTACTAAAAACTATAAATTTCCTTATTATATGCTAGGTTATCTAGTCACTTCATGTTCATTTCTTCTTTTGGACCAATATCTTTGTTATCATTATACTAAACTTCCGATCGAATCAAGAGAGATAGCTAAAACAGTAAAACAACTCATTTGGAGCGGTATTTGGGCTGCTTATATATTAAGATCAGAGCGAGTTGTAAATACCTTTGTTGAAGGACAATGTAAAAGTCATAACAATATAATTAATTAATTTATCATTTTATTATTTTAAGGAATTAAAATGCCATTAAATTTTGAATCATCTGTTAAAGGAAAAGTTAAAAAAGCAGTTATTCCTGTTGCTGGTCTTGGCACAAGAATGTTACCTGCAACCAAAGCGATTCCTAAAGAGATGTTACCTGTGGTTGATAAACCACTTATTCAGTATGTTGTCAAAGAGTGTATTGCGGCAGGGATAACTGAAATTATTTTTGTAACGCACTCGTCTAAAAATTCTATAGAAAATCACTTTGACACCAGTTTTGAGCTTGAAGCTATGCTTGAGGCCCGAGTTAAACGTCAACTTTTGCAAGAAGTACAAGGGATTCTGCCAAAAAACGTGACGATTACTAGTGTTCGCCAAGGATTAGCAAAAGGACTTGGTCATGCTGTACTTTGTGCTTATCCTTTAGTTGGTGATGAGCCTTTTGCTGTAGTATTACCGGATGTGATTATTGACGAGTATGATAGTGATCTTGCTCAAGATAATTTAGCGGCGATGATTAATAATTATCATAACACTAAACATAGCCAAATCATGGTCGAACCTGTACCAAAAGATCTTGTTTCATCTTATGGTATTGTTGACTGCCGTGGTGAAGAGTTATCAGCTGGTAATATAGCGCAAATGTATAGTGTAGTTGAAAAACCGTCAATTGAAGAAGCTCCATCTAACCAATCAGTTGTTGGGCGTTACGTTTTATCTGAAAAAATTTGGCCACTTTTAGCTAAAACGCCTTTAGGTGCTGGAGGTGAAATTCAATTGACTGATGCAATTGCGATGTTACTTGATGAAGATCGAGTGGATGCATACTGTATTAAAGGCCGAAGCCACGACTGTGGAAATAAATTGGGTTATGTACAAACTTTTGTACAATACGCAATGCGTCACAAAAGTTTAGGTGATGATGTTAAAGCATGGTTAAAAACCATTTAATTTTGTTTTTCCGCTGATATAAAAAGACGCCAATTGGCGTCTTTTTGTTAATTAAATTAAACTGAAAATTATCTTTATTGTTAAACTTCAGACTGTTCATTATCCAAAGTCACATTAGGATCATTATAAATATCCATATTCATTAATCCAACTTCATGATCGGTTGCTATTGCAGCGGTCATTGATCCAGATACATTAGCTAACGTTCTAGCCATATCAATGATTGGATCGACGGCTAACACCATACCAATTAATGGGAAGTATTCAGCCATACCCATGCCTGAAAGTACGACAGTCGCTGCAACTGTTGCAGTGCCTGGAATACCTGCGATACCAATTGATCCGATAACTACCACAATGACTAGCATTATATAGAATTGAATATCAGTATTAATGCCTACCATATGAGCAACCATAACCGCGAGTAAGGCTGGGAAAAAGCCAGCGCAGCCATTCATTCCCATTGTACTTCCGAGTGAGCCAACTAGATTCGCTGTACCTGTATTTACCCCCATTCTAACGGTCAATGTTGAGATAGTCATCGGTAATGTACCAACAGATGAGCGGCTAGTGAAAGCAAGTAACCATGTGCCAAGTGCTTTTTTGATAAATACGATAGGTGAAATTCCATGAAGCATGACAATCACAATATGCACAACAAGCATTATTATGGTTGCAAGGTAAATCGCTAATACAAAGCTTGATACATCAATAATTGCTGGGATACCGTTTGAAATAATTGTACGAGCAAGTAAAGCAATCACCGCATAAGGCATATATTTAATAATCGTCATGGCAATTGACATGATAATTTTATAGAGCGCCTCAATAAAGGTTTTAAAAAGAGCAATAGGTTGTGGATTCTTTTTTTCCATTCGGTTAGCGGCAAGTCCCATCAATGCTGAAAAGATAACTAAGCCTACAATATTCTCTTTTACCATAGAGCCGATGATATTACTTGGAATAAGATTCACGAAAGTGTCAATAATATTGGTATATTGTTTGGCGGTAGCCGTTTTGGTTGATGCTGAACTCAACTCACCTAATGATAATAAATTTGCTAAAATAATACCGACAATACAAGCGATGGCTGTAGTGAATAGTAACCAAAAAATTCCTCTGAATGCTATTTTCGGCAAATTGTCTTTACCAGAAAAATCAATAATCACTTTTACAATTGAGACAAAAATTAATGGAATCACTAACATGCGTATGAAGGCAATAAAGGCACGACCAAACAAACCATACCATGTTGCTGTTTCTTGCATCCAAACAGTTGAACTTTCTGGAAAACCGGCTGCAGCTTGAATACCTAAACCAATAACAGCACCAAGCACCAATCCGACTAACATTCTAATGGAAAAATTAACTTTTTTGGTTTGCATCGGTCGCATGACGGCAAAAAAGCAAAGCAGTAATAAACCAATCCCGATTAAAGTTTGATAATGGGTGATGGATAAGAACTTTTCGAAAAAAGTGCCCTGAAAAATGGCATCTGACATGTTTACCCCCAGCTTTTGGATAAAATTGAATTAATTTTTAATAATCTTTTATGGTTTGGATTAAAACCAAACCACATATTTTGAATTTTAATAATTTTGCAAATATTTGAGATATTTCAATACTATTTAGCAATGCCCCCAGCGATATTTAAAATATCCCATGGTCTTGAAAAAGGTGGTGCATATAAAAAGTCCATCATGGCTAATTCATCAATTTTCATATTAGCCCAAATAGCGGTGGCTAAACTATTCGTTCTTAATACAGCACCACAGCCCCCAGCAATCTGTCCACCTAATAAAATACGAGTTTCGGCGTGATAAATAAGTTTAGCCGTGACGCTAGTTTGCCCTTCAACATAGTTACTATGATTTTTATCTTTAACTACTACTGTTTTATATGGGATACCAGTTTTAATAGCTTGTTGTTCGGTTAATCCTGTTCGACCGGCTTCAATATCAAATACCCTTAATGCTGATGTCCCAAGGGTTCCTGGGAATTGATTGTTACCGCCTGCTAAATTGTCACCAACAATTTTACCTAATTTGTTCGCTCCGGTCGCTAATGGAATATAAGTCATTGATTGGCTAACGCGATGATGAAGCGCGACACAGTCGCCTGCAGCATAAATATCAGCTATGTTAGTTTGTCCATAATTATCAACGACAATTGCACCATTACTAAGAGTTTCAATATTGAGATGTTTATAAACTTCGCTATTAGGCTTTACTCCTGTGGCAATAATGACAATGTCGGCGGGATATTTAGCTTTATCGGTGATAACATGAGTAACTTTTTGTTCACCTTCAAAGCCTTGTACTTGCTCTTGTAGATGTAAATCACAATGTTGTTTTAGATTTTCTTCAATTATCTCAGTAAGTTCTGGATCGAAGGCATCGGTCAAAACTCTATCATCTAATTGAATTAATTTTACGTTTTTATTCAATTTTACTAACGATTCGGTTATTTCTAGCCCGATATAGCCAGCACCAATGACCACGACATTGGTATTTTGGTTTAAGGCTTTTTTTATTGCTAGACCATCATACATATCGCGTAAAGTGAAAATATTTTCCAGTTGTCTATTTTCTAAAGGTGGAATTATTGGTATCGCCCCAACGGCAATGAGTAACTTATCATAATCATCGTCAAAGCAATTATTGTTTTTGATATCTTTGACGGTGACTTTTTTTAAATTAGGATCAATAGCGATAACTTCATGTAATGTTTTGATTTCAATGCCATCTTTAGCAAATTGTTCTGGCGTTCTGGATATCATTTCATTTTCATCGCCAAAATGATTGCCAATAAAATAAGGTAATCCACAAGCTCCAAATGAAACTATATCTGATTTTTCATAGATACAAATTGTCGTATTGGGGTCCCTTCTTTTGGCTTTTGCAGCAGCACTTGCTCCAGCTGCTTGAGCGCCAATGATGATTATTTTCATCGATAATTCTCCTTTGAGCGCAGATAATTTTTAACTATCATCCTAACACAGGTTATCATCTAGGTTAAATTAGTTGGTAATTTAGCTTTAATCTTAATCAATTTTACGTTCAGCTGATGTGATTTTGGGTAGTTTATTATCGTTAGAATAAATATCAATTAGTCAAAAAAGTTGAGGAACGGGGTTTTTGAAGTATATTTTTGATTAATTCCACCTGTAATGGCGTATCGTTTAAGGCTGGAATGTAATAAAACTGTTTACCACCAGCATTTAAAAATATTTCTCTGTTTTGCTCATCAATTTCATGGAGTGTTTCAATGCAATCCGCCGAAAAACCCGGGCAGATAACATGGACATGTTTGGTCCCGGTTTTAGCTAGGTTTTCTAATATATCGCTGGTGTTTGGTTCAACCCATTTCCCTTTACCAAATTTTGATTGATAAGCCATTTTGATTGGTAAGTCGATACCATTATCTTGGCATTTTTTTATCAATAACTGGGTTGTTAACTGGCATCTTTGCACATAGTCATCTTGCCGTTTATCAATATAGCGTTGAGGTATGCCATGATAGGAAAGAAGCAATACATCAGGTTGTCCTTGCGTTGAAAAAGCTTGTTGCACTTGTGAATAAAGCGCATCGATATAACTTTCGTCATCTGCATAATCACGAATATAGTTAATCTTGAACGCACAATCACGAATAAGTTGCTTAATTTTATCTAATACCGCCTGAGTTGTAGTTGTAGAATATTGTGGAAATAACGGTAATAGTGTTACTTTTTCACATGATTTTAAATTATTTAGTGCGGATTGTAAGCTCGGTTCACCATAGGTCATGGCTAATTCGCATTGTATATCAGGTAATGCTTGTTGTAATTGATTCATCAAGCGTTTACTGTAATGGAGTAATGGTGATTCATCATTTATCCATATTTTTTGATAATGGTTAATGATGTAGGGAACGCGTTTAGGTAATACTAGGTATTTTAGTATTGGATACCAAATAAAAGCAGGAAGATCGACAACATGACGATCGAGTAAAAACTCTGTTAAGTAAGAGCGAATTGCCTCTGGCGTTGCAGCACTTGGCGTACCTAAATTAACAATTAATACTCCCTGTTTGTTTTTCATCGGTTATCCTTATATGGTTCAAGATAGTGATGGATAACCTTAAGTAGGCGATTTAGTGCTCCTTGGTTTCTTTTTAATACTTGATATGCGTTTTCGCCGATTTGCTGACAACGATTGTCGTCATTCAATAAGCTGTTTACAGTTGAATAGAGTGAATCAGCTGTGCTGTCACATATCAACATACCATTAGCTTCAATTAACTGTTCACAAATCACTTTAAAGTTAAAAAAGTATTTACCGCTAATAATTGGAATATGGTGTAGTGCCGGTTCTAATGGATTGTGACCACCATGTTCAATTAAGCTACCGCCAACAAAAGCGATATTAGCTAAGCCATAAAGTTCTAATAGTTCTCCCATGGTGTCGCCCAAAATCACTTGCGTCTGCTCAGTTGGGATTTGCTTCGTGCTTCGTTTGATATAATTTAACTTATTATCGGAAATTAGTTCTTCAACAGTTTTAAAACGTTCTGGATGACGCGGAACTAAGATAAGTAATAAGTTAGAGTGATTTTTTAGTAGTCGTTGAAATGCTGATAAAATGATTTCATCTTCACCTGAATGTGTGCTCGCTGCTATAAGAACTGGTCGATTTAATTGCCATTGCTGTTTTAATTGCGCAAGACTTTGTTTATCAGTTAGTTCAATATCAAATTTAATACTACCGGTTACGGTTAAATGCTCTGTTGGCAAACCTAACGATAAAAATCGCTCTCCATCTTGTTCGTTTTGAGCGGCGACAGTGCTGATTTTAGTTAATAGTTTACTAATCGCTTTTCCTAATTTGTGATACCTATTGGCTGAACGTTCAGATAATCGCGCATTAGCAATAATTAATGGGATTTTTTGGTTATGGCATTGGCTAATTAAGTTTGGCCAAAGTTCGGTTTCCATGATTATGACTAATTTAGGTTTAACTGCTTTTAGAAAACGATGTATTGCACAGGGCAAATCATAAGGTAAATAGACATGGCTAACGCTATCTTTGAGTAGCGTCTTAACTTGTTTAGAGCCAGTAGGTGTCATTGTTGTAACGGTAATTGGTAACTGCGGATATTGTTTTTGAAGTGTTTTTATCAATGGAATTGCTGCGAGTGTTTCGCCGACAGATACCGCGTGAACTAAAATTCCACCTGATTTGACTTTATTTTTACAAAATCCATAGCGTTCTAACCAACGCTTACGATAATCTGGTGCTTTGCGACTGCGCCAAAGCAGTCTAAACCAGACAAGCGGTTGGATTAAATAAAGTAAAATCGTATATAAAATATTCATGATTACTCATTAGTTAGATTGAAAAAGTGTTCTCGGTAATAAAGTAATTCAGCGATTGAGTCGCGAATATCATCTAACGCTTGGTGAGAACTCTGTTTACTGATACCTTTTAATATTTCAGGTTTCCAGCGTCTGGCTAATTCTTTAATCGTACTGACATCTAAATAACGGTAATGAAAATACTTTTCTAGATTTGGCATATAATTGAACAGAAAACGTCGGTCTTGACCAATCGTATTACCACAGATTGGTGAACAGTTTTCGGGAACCCATTGTTTTAAAAACGCAAGAGTTTGTTGTTCAGCTTGTTGTTCGGTAACCGTACTTTGACGAACACGATCGATTAATCCTGACTTGCCATGCGTTTTTTGATTCCAATCATCCATAAGCGCAAGTTGTTCATCTGTTTGATGAATGGCAATGACTGGACCTTCAGCGAGAATATTTAAATTAGAATCAGTTACAATAGTTGCGATTTCGATAATGCGATCGCTATTTGGATTGAGGCCTGTCATCTCCAGATCAATCCATATCAGATTATTTGATAGAGTAGTCATAATTTGTGGTATAAATTTTCTTTTTAATGCTGAGTAGTGTAGCATAAGTACTAAACTGTTTGACCAAAAAAATTAGCAACCGTGGCAAAAAATCAACTTTCAAAAAATCAAAAAAGGCGTATGGCCGCTAAGCATCAACAACGTTTAGAAACTAAGATGGATGAAAATCTATCAAATTTCTCTGCGCCTCGTGAAGGGGTGGTGGTAAGTAGGTTTGGCAAATCAGCGGATGTTGAAGATAATGCTGGGATTATTTATCGATGTAGTATTCGCCGTACTTTACCGTCATTAGTGACGGGGGATAAAGTATTGTGGCGTGAGAGTTTGGAACCGAATACTAATGGTATTATTGAAGCAGTTCATCCTCGTCATTCCGAGTTAGTACGGCCTGATTTTTATGATGGAGTTAAGCCTGTTGCAGCAAATGTCGATCAAATTGTTATTATTTCAGCCGTTTTACCTGAATTATCGTTTAATATCATCGATCGGTATTTAGTCGCTTGTGAGGTGACGAAAATTAAACCTATTATCGTATTGAATAAAATTGATTTACTTGATGAGCAAAAAAAACAAGAAATTGAGCAACAGTTTCTTATTTACACTAAAATTGGTTATCAGGTTTTATTTGTTTCATGTCAGTCACAACAAGGTATTGAACCTTTACAGAAGGTTTTAGATGGTAAAATTTCTATTTTAGTTGGTCAATCAGGTGTCGGTAAATCCAGTATCATCAATTTACTATTGCCTCACAACCAAGCTACGCTAACCGGTGAAGTATCTGAAATATCTGGGCTTGGCCAACATACCACAACTTCAACTCGGCTTTATCATTTACCAAATGGCGGGGATATTATTGATTCACCAGGAATTCGTGAGTTTGGTTTATGGCATTTAGAGCCAGAGCAAGTTATTGCTGGTTTTGTTGAATTTGATGATTATTTAGGAGGTTGCCAATTTCGTGATTGTAATCATTTAGATACACCGGGATGTTTACTCCAGAAAGCTGTTGCACAAGGCGCGATTGCACCATCAAGGTTAGATAATTACCATCGAATATTACATTCAATGCGCGAAGTCAAAGCGAAAACCAATAAAAGTTATAAATAGTTGCTTTTGGTTAGAACGTTTTATTTTTGAACTGTTGAGGCTTATTGCTCACAAGCCATGTTGTGAGCAATAAAATGAAATTTAAGATCTATGATTTTTTAGTGCAAAACCAATTGCAATATAAGCAAAGCCTTGGAAAACTAAATCTATACCTAAAAACATTCCTAATACCCAAACGCTATCATATGGCCAGCCTGCCATTAACATAAGTCCTAAAATGATGTTAATCACCCCAGAAAAGACGACCCATCCCCAACGAGGTATGTTGCGGTTGCTCATTGCAGCAAAAATTTGAGTAAATCCACTAATCGTCAATAATAAAGAAATTAATAATGTTAATGCGCTTGAGACCGCGATCGGTTGGAAAAACGACATAGCGCCAATGAAGATATATAAAATCCCCATGATTGCCCATAAAGCAGTTTGGCCAAATCCTTTGATGTTAAAAGAGTGGATTACTTGGATAATCCCTGCGATAAAAAGGAGTGAACCGATAAAATAAACAGAAAAAACGGTGGCTATGAATTGATACCCTAATGCCAAGCAACCGAGAATAATTAAAACTATACCAATAATAATAAACCAATTTGATTTTTGTTTAAAACTTTGAATAGTGTTTTCATTAGCTATCATATTTATTTCCTGTTGTTAATGTAATGTATTAAATGAACACCATCTTTCTGAGTTAATCTTGACTCATATGAAAAAGGGAAGTGTACATAGCTGATAAAAAATACTTAGTGAAAACTCGGACGATTTACTTTCACTAAGTATAATATTTAATCAATATAATAAAATCAATTTTGATATTAAATTTTATCTTTCAGTGCTTCATCTAAAGTTGAATAAAACATTAATTTATTTGATACAGGTACAATTCTCGCCCGAGCTAAGGTTTTTAATGGTTGGAATTGCAATTCGCAAATAGATAGATCAACTGACTCTGGTAATTCATCAATAAAATGGATAAGTGCATTTAAGCCTCCTGCATCTAGGATAGGTACCGCATCCCATTGTAAAACAATATGTTGATAACCATTGATTTTTTGGTATAACTCTAAAAAAGTCCGTTCAGCAGCCGCAAAGAATAATGGACCATTAATTCTTAGCACTAACGTCTTTTCATTGCTTTGGTTCAATTCGACCAAACGAGTCATACTAGCAATACGACGCATAAACAGTATTGAGGCTAATACAATTCCAAGCGTAATAGCGATTACCATGTCGAATAATACGGTAAGGGACATGCAAATAAGCATGATCATGATATCGTCTTTAGGTGCGCATTTAATAATGTAGATAACGCGTTGAATGGCACTCATATTCCATGCAACAATTAATAATAATGCTGCCATAGCTGATAATGGAATAAATGATAAAAGTGGGGCAAAACAGATAAGTGCCAATAATACGATTAATGAATGCAATACGGCGGCAATTGGCGATGTTGCGCCCGCTTTGACATTTGCCGCTGAACGCGCAATAGCCGCTGTTGCTGAAATGCCACCAAAAAATGGCGCAATGATATTTCCTAAACCTTGGCCAATCAGTTCGCTATTTGAATGATGTTTGGTATGGGTCATTTCATCTAATACAACTGCGCATAGTAGTGATTCAATCGCACATAACATAGCCATCGTTAATGAGATTGGAATTAAAGCGGTTATTGTTGACCAATCCCATGTGAAACTTGCATGTTCCCATGGTAAGATAAATTCTGGTAAAACAGGCGGAATACCATGACCAACAGTGTTATCGGCTAATGTATAAGTGAATCGTGAACCGATTGTTTCGATTTGATAGCCAAATTGATTGAATACTAACATGGTTAGTATACCAGCAATTAAAGCCGGTAAATGGCCAGATATTTTTACTCGAAATTTTGGCCACATGATTAAAACAATCAGTGTAACTAAGCCAACAAAGGTATCTGCGATATTAATGGTTGGAAAAGCTTTAACTAGTTCAATAACTTTATTAACATAATTTTCTGGCATGTGTTCTAGTGTTAAGCCAAAAAAATCTTTTATCTGCATGGTGGCGATGGTTATTGCAATACCAGAAGTAAAACCTAGCACCACTGGTAGAGGAATGTATTCGATTAATCGACCTAAACGAATTACACCCATCAATATTAAAAAAATGCCTGAAAGTAGAGTGGCAATTAATAGACCTGATAAGCCAAATTGTATGGAAACAGGATATAGAATGACCACAAACGCCGCAGTTGGGCCGGAAACACTAAAACGTGATCCTCCAGTGAGAGCTATCACGAAGCCTGCTATAATTGCGGTATAGAGGCCATGTTGAGGGGCAACACCACTTGCAATAGCTAAAGCCATAGCAAGCGGGATAGCAATAATGCCAACCGTTATTCCGGCAATTAAATCTTTAAGAAAACGAGTTGTGTTGTAAGGAGTATTTATGCATGCAGATATAAACGCACAGCTTATTTTAATACCAGAAAGGCCATATAATTTCATTATGTTTTAAAGCAGTTAAATGAGTTATAAAAAGTAGCTAATAAGATAATCTTTTTTTAAAAAATTGAAAGAGTATTCTAAAAATAATTGTATGATTTTCAGTTAAATTATGTGATTAATGGTATAAAATGCTTTAAAAGCACGCTCTTGTTATTTTGCTCTTATATTATTAGGTAGGAGTCATTATGTCTTTTATAAAACAATCTTTTTTTATCCAATTTTTAATCTTAGTCATCAGTTTACTGATGTTTTCACCATTAAGTTTTGCAGAAATGATAACATCAGGTTCAAAGACCGCGTATCAGTATGATAAACAACAGACTCCTGCACCAGATGGATATCAAGCATTTTATATTGATCATATTGGTCGGCATGGTTCACGTTATATTAGTAAACCTAAATATGAAGATATTGCTTATAACGTATTAATTTTAGCTGATAAAAATAATCAATTAACCGAAATGGGAAAATCATTATTAAGGCAAATTATTCGTATTAAAGCATTGAATAAAAATCATTATGGTCAGCTTACTGATCTTGGTCGAAAAGATATTAGTTTAATTAGTCAACGCATGTTAGCCAATAACCCAACGGTTTTTAAAGGACAAAAAATCGAAGTGATATCATCAACCTCACCAAGAGCTAAAGAAACAGCAGAAATTTTTATTAAAACATTTAAAAATAACTATTCTGATATCAATATTTATCAACAACCAGAAGATCAACAAACTCTATTACGTTTTTTTGAATATTCTCCGACTTATAAAGAATATAAAAAGAGTAAAAGTGTTAAAAATGCCTTAAAATCGCTAGAAAATTCGACTAAAACAGTAGAGATGAGTCAAAATGTTGCAAGTTTGATATTTACTCAAGGCTTTTGTAATGAGTTGAATAATGGGATTTCTTTACCTGAAAAATCTTCAATTAAAACAGCAGATTTTGTCATTGCAGTTTATCAACTTTATCAGGAGTTATTATCATTTTCTCCTGAAATTTTAGCTGATAACCATCTTGATTTTAGCCTTTATTTCACTAAAAATCAGTTATCATGGTTTGACACGGTAGTCACTTCTAAAAATTTTTTACAAATTGGTCCAGCGTTTGATGCGAATGGTATCCAGATTAAAATTGCTGCGCCATTATTGTTGGATATGTTAAAAACAGCTGATAAGGCAATAACTGATAAAAATATTGATGCTAATTTACGGTTTGCTCATGCTGAAACTATTTCGCCATTAGCAACATTGCTTGAACTTGAAGGCACTTATACTGCTGTTAACTTAGTCGCGGATTATCCATTCGTTTGGCAAGCAGAAAAAATTATTCCTATGGGCGCTAATATTCAATGGATTTTTTACCAAAGCAATCAACCCCATCAACCCATTTTAATCAAAGTGATGTTAAATGAAAGAGAAGTGCATTTACCATTGAAAACCGATAATTATCCGTACTACCGTTGGGACGAGGTAAAACAGTTTTATGAAAATAAGCTGAGTAAACTGGGTCTTACTGATAATAACACATCTTTAGAATGGCTAAATAAAGTAAAATAATTTTTAAACTTGTAGCCAAAAAGTTACGGGTCCATCGTTAATAAGAGAAACCTGCATGTCAGCGGCAAATTGTCCAGTTTGTGTCTCAATTTGTTGCTGACATTGTCTAACAAAAAATTGATAAAGTTCATTAGCTTTATCGGGTGGAGCTCCTTTTGTGAAACTTGGGCGCATACCTTTTTGAGTATCAGCGACCAGGGTGAATTGAGAAACAACCAACAATTTTCCATTTATTTGCTGAACATTGAGATTCATTTTGTCATTAATATCACTGAAAATACGATAGCCGAGTACTTTTTCACTCAAGCGTATTGCTTTTTGCTCGTTGTCATCTTGTTCAACACCGAGTAAAACAAGTAATCCCTGATCGATTTGACCAATAATTTGATTATCAACAGAAACCGATGCTTGTTTTACACGTTGGATTAAGGCAATCATAATTTATATTATTCCAGTTAAGATTGGGGCTTTAATAGCGCTTTTTGTTGTTTATTATAGTCAGCGAGTGTTGCTGCAAATTCGGCGCCAAACAAAACAATACACCATGAGCAGTAGATCCAAACTAACATAATGGGAATTGAGGAAACTACCCCATAAATAAGTTGATAAGTCGGAAAAGAAGTAACATACAGCGCAAAAGCACGTTTACCAATTTCGAATAATATTGCTGCAACTAACGCACCAATTGCTGCTTCTTTAAATGGAATTGATTCAGTTGGAATAATGCTGTAGAGCAACCAAAATCCAACAACCGATATGATAAATGGTAAAGTACTTAGTAGGAGATCACCACTAGCAGCATTCGATAACCATTTTAGGGAAAATATATAAGAACTTACTGCAACACTTGAGCCAACTAAAATAGGACCTAATGTTAAAATTGTCCAATACATGGTTAAGTTATACATGAATGAACGTTTACGTTTGGTTTGCCAGATACGGTTTAGTGCATTATTAATAGAATTAATAAGTAGTAATGATGTTACTATTAAACCGATAATTCCGATAAATGTCATTTTTTTTGTATTGGCAATAAATTGTTCTAGGTAATTTTGAATGGTGTCACTTGCAGTAGGGACAAGATTGCTATAAATGAGCTGTTTTAATGATTGGCTAACTTCATTAAACATAGGAAACGCAGAAAGTAAAGAAAACACAACAGTTATTAATGGGACTAATGCAAGTATTGTCGTATAAGCTAGTTCTGCCGAGGATGAGGTTAAACGATCATGATTTATACGAGACCATAACATTACCAAAAAGGTCTGTATATGCTTAAGTATATTCATAATATATCTTATTTAATTAGAAATAATACAGTTATTAATTCCATTCGTTTTTAAAGTGTTTAATGCTTTTTGCACATCACCTTTATTTGTATAAGGCCCAACGGTAACTCGATATAACTGCTGACTTAAAGATATGTTACCACTAATACCGGTCATTGCCAAAGATGCTTTTAATGTATCTGCATTTGTTTTATCTTTAAAAGCACCACATTGTAGTAACCATTTATTATTATCATTACTTGATGATATAGTCGATGTGGTCGTGGTGTTATTCATAAAGCTATCTAATATTTGTTGCCGTTCACTTGCCATTTTATTTGAGTTGCTACTAGCATTTGGTGTTTCCAATTCTTTAAGGTAAGTCCAGCGTTCTTGTGGTTTTTCCGGCAGGGTTATTGCTGGAGATTCAGTTTTGACTTTTGGTTTTTCAACTGGTTTTTCAGAAGAATTGGTTGAAAGATAATATAGAATAGAAGAAAACAAAATAATAATGATGATTGCAAGGAATATCATTAAAGATGGGAATAATCGTGACTTATTTTTTTTAGCTTTTCCTTTTGATTGGCTCTTTTTTCTTACATAATCACGCTGAACCACAATACGCTCTCTTTTCTTTTATTCACATAAATTTAAATAATAGTATATAAATAAAAAAAGTGGCTTACACCACTTTTTTTTAATTTTCTTTAACTCTATTGTCAACAGATTAGAAAATTAAGCTAATGCTTTAATCTGTTTAATTAAATTCGCTTTATGACGTGCTGCTTTGTTTTTGTGGATTAGACCACGAGCCGCTTGACGGTCAACAACTGCTTGCATGTCTTTGAATGCTACTTCAGCTGTTTGTTTATCACCAGCTGCTACAGCTGCGTAAACTTTTTTAATATAAGTACGCATCATTGAACGGTTACTAGCATTATGTTTACGGCGTTTTTCGGACTGAACCGCACGCTTCTTAGCTGATTTGATATTAGCCAAAGTCAACTCCCAAGTTTAGATAAAAAATACATATTAATAAGGCGGGGAAATATGCCTGATTTTCTTTCTATTGTCAATGCTGTTACATAAAAAAATTTCCTATATAGTATAAATTACTAATTTCTACTAAATGTTTACTATATAACCGATAATGGATGTAACCTAAAAAGAAATTTTATGTTAGAATAGCAAAAATTTTATTGTTTTTATATTTAAAAGAGGAAGTCTCATGTCTATCATTAGAATGCAAGATCTTGATCTAAAAGGGAAACGTTTATTTATTCGCTCAGATCTTAATGTGCCGGTCAAAAATGGTAAGGTTACTTCTGATGCTCGAATTAAAGCATCATTACCGACTATTGAAGAAGCCATTAAAAAAGGCGCTAAAGTAATGGTTACTTCTCATATTGGCCGTCCTACTGAAGGCGAATATAACCCTGAGTTCTCTCTACAACCAGTGGTTGATTATTTAAAAGAACATGTTTCTTTCCCTGTTCGTCTAGTAAAAGATTATCTTAACGGTGTTGACGTTAAAGAAGGCGAACTAGTTGTTCTTGAAAACGTACGTTTTAATGTAGGCGAAGGTAAAGATGATGAAACTTTATCTAAAAAATATGCAGCACTTTGTGATATCTATGTAATGGATGCATTTGGTACTGCTCACCGTGCTCAAGCTTCAACTCATGGCGCTGGTAAATTTGCTCCAGTTGCTTGTGCAGGTCCATTATTAGCAGCTGAACTTGATGCTTTAGGTAAAGCGTTAGATAATCCAGCTCGTCCAATGGTTGCGATTGTTGCTGGTTCTAAAGTATCAACAAAATTGACTGTTCTTGATTCTTTATCAAAAATCGCTGACCAAATTATTGTTGGTGGTGGTATTGCAAATACATTTATCGCAGCTGAAGGCTATAATGTGGGTAAATCACTTTATGAAGCTGATTTAATTCCTGAAGCAAAAAAATTAATGGCTAATTGTCATATTCCAGTTCCTACTGATGTTCGTGTAGCAACAGAATTTAGTGAAACTGCAACAGCTACTGAAAAATCAGTTGCCGATGTAAAAGAGAATGAACAAATTCTTGATTTAGGTGATAAATCAGCTGAAGCATTAGCAGACATTATCAAAAAAGCCAAAACTATATTATGGAATGGCCCTGTTGGCGTATTTGAGTTCCCTAATTTCCGTCGTGGTACCGAGATTGTTGCTAAAGCAATTGCTGATAGCCAAGGTTTCTCAATCGCAGGTGGTGGTGATACATTAGCTGCAATTGATTTATTTGGTATTGAAGATAAAATCTCTTATATTTCAACTGGTGGTGGTGCCTTCCTAGAGTTTGTAGAAGGTAAAAAACTTCCTGCTGTTGCAATGCTAGAAGAGAGAGCAAAAGCGTAATAATTTTCTATATGAAGGATGAGCCAATCACTCATCCTTTAATTTTTATATAAATAAATCTATAGGTATTAAAATGGCTACAAAGATTTCTGATGTCGTTAAACCTGGTGTTGTAACCGGTGATGATGTTCAAAAAGTGTTTCAAGTTGCTCGTGAAAATAATTTTGCATTACCAGCTGTTAACTGTGTTGACACTAATACAATTAATGCAGTAATCGAAACTGCGGCTAAAGTTGGTTCTGCTGTTATCGTTCAATTCTCTAATGGTGGTGCTCAATTCATCGCAGGTAAAGGATTGAAATTAGATGGGCAAGAAACTGCTGTTTTAGGTGCAATTTCTGGCGCTAAACATGTTCACCTTATGGCTGAAAAATATGGTGTGCCAGTTATCGTTCATACCGACCACTGTGCTAAAAAACTTCTTCCATGGGTTGATGGATTACTTGACGCAGGTGAAGCTCACTTTGCTAAAACGGGTAAACCTCTATTCTCTTCTCACATGATCGATCTTTCAGAAGAATCTTTAAAAGATAATATTGATATTTGTTGTCAATATCTTGCTCGTATGTCAGCAATGAAAATGACATTAGAATTAGAGCTTGGTTGTACTGGTGGTGAAGAAGATGGTGTTGACAATAGCCATATGGATAGTTCAGCACTTTATACTCAACCTGAAGATGTTGCTTATGCTTATGAGCGTTTAAGTGCAATTAGCCCACGTTTCACTATCGCAGCTTCATTCGGTAACGTTCATGGTGTTTATAAACCAGGTAATGTTAAATTAACGCCAAAAATTTTAGATAACTCTCAAAAATATGTATCTGAGAAATTCAATTTACCAGCTAAATCATTGAACTTTGTGTTCCATGGTGGTTCTGGTTCTACTCCTGAAGAAATTGCAGAAGCAGTAAGTTACGGTGTTGTTAAAATGAACATCGATACTGATACGCAATGGGCAAACTGGGCTGGTGTTTTAGAATATTACAAAGCAAATGAAGCTTACCTTCAAGGTCAATTAGGTAATCCTGAAGGCGTTGATGCTCCAAATAAAAAATATTATGATCCACGCGTATGGTTACGTAAAGGTCAAGAATCTTTAGTTGCTCGTTTAGAACTTGCATTTAAAGAACTTAATGCGATCGACGTACTTTAATATCATTCATTATTATATAAAAGCAGGGCTATTCCTGCTTTTATTTTATCCGCTAATAAAAAGTCTTGCATTTTTGTATTAGTTGTAGGATAATTTCGCCCTCATTTAACTTAGGGGAGCTGTCTATTGATTAATAGAAGCGTTTGCACCCGAGAAAAAGGAAACTAAAATGGCAAAAAAAGTACAAGCCTACATCAAGTTGCAAGTTGCAGCTGGTGCAGCAAATCCTAGTCCACCAGTTGGTCCAGCACTTGGTCAACATGGTGTTAACATCATGGAATTCTGTAAAGCATTTAACGCTAAAACAGAAAGCATGGAAAAAGGTCTACCTATTCCTGTTGTTATTACAGTATATTCTGACCGTTCATTTACTTTTGTAACTAAGACTCCTCCTGCGGCTGTATTATTAAAGAAAGCAGCTAAAATCAAGTCTGGTTCTGGTGAGCCTAATAAGAAAAAAGTAGGTAAAGTAACAAGCGCTCAAATTCGTGAAATCGCTGAATTGAAAGCTGCTGATATGAATGGTGCAACTATTGAAACGATGATGCGTTCTATTGAAGGTACTGCTCGTTCAATGGGCTTGGAAGTGGAGGGTTAATTCATGGCTAAATTATCTAAGAAAGCTAAACTTATCCGCGAAAAAGTAAACGCGACTAAACAATATGAAATCAATGAAGCAATCGCTTTATTAAAAGAATTTGCTACTGCTAAATTTACTGAAAGCGTTGATGTTGCAGTTAATTTAGGTATTGATTCACGTAAATCAGATCAAAATGTGCGTGGTGCTATCGTTCTTCCTCACGGTACTGGACGTAGTGTACGTGTTGCTGTATTTACTCAAGGTGCAAACGCTGATGCTGCTAAAGAAGCTGGTGCTGAATTAGTTGGTATGGATGATCTAGCGGATCAAATCAAAAAAGGCGAAATGGACTTTGATGTTGTTATTGCATCTCCAGACGCAATGCGTGTTGTTGGTCAATTAGGTCAAATTTTAGGGCCACGTGGTTTAATGCCAAACCCTAAAGTTGGTACTGTAACACCTAACGTTGCTGAAGCAGTGAAAAACGCTAAAGCTGGTCAAATCCGTTACCGTAATGATAAAAATGGTATTATCCATACTACTATCGGTAAAGCTGATTTCGATGCAGATAAGCTTAAAGAGAATTTAGAAGCATTACTTGTTGCATTAAAACGTGCAAAACCAGCATCTTCAAAAGGTGTATTTGTGAAGAAAGTTAGTCTTTCTACTACAATGGGCGCTGGTGTTGCTATCGACCAAGCAACTTTAAATGCATCTGTTTAATTAATTGTTAAACAAAGAATCGGTTGGTGTCTGGCCTTAACCAGACCCCGTCCAAGACCGTAGGTGTAATTGATATTTAATTACTTAATCTTCCTACGTAGACGGTGACAGAACCTGATAAGATATAATACAGGCATTCTGCTCATCGTGATTGTGCTAACTACATTTGTAGTTAGTTTAAATAATTCTAGGCTTTGCCTAGTTTAATCCAGGAGCAATACCAATGGCACTAAATCTTCAAAATAAACAAGAAATTGTTGCTGAAGTTAATGAAATCGCCAAAGGTGCGCTATCTGCAGTTGTAGCTGACTCTCGTGGCGTAACTGTAGAAAACATGACTGCATTACGTAAATCTGCTCGTGAAGCTGGTGTTTATATGCGTGTTGTTCGTAACACCTTATTACGCCGTGTTGTTGAGGGAACTCAATACGAGTGCTTAAAAGATTCGTTTGTTGGTCCAACTCTAATTGCATTTTCAAATGAGCACCCAGGTGCTGCTGCGCGTATTTTTAAAGCGTTTGCAAAAGAAAATGATAATTTTGAGATTAAAGCCGCAGCCTTTGAAGGTGAGTTAATTACTGCAGCGAACATTGATCGCTTAGCAACATTACCTACTTATGAAGAAGCATTAGCTCGCT
This sequence comes from Gilliamella sp. B2785, assembly GCF_026537005.1. NCBI lineage: Bacteria > Pseudomonadati > Pseudomonadota > Gammaproteobacteria > Orbales > Orbaceae > Gilliamella > Gilliamella sp. B2785. The sequence goes on from NZ_JAFNNC010000008.1 coordinate 89,712, forward strand.
TGATGTCAACCATGAAAGAAGCCGCAGCTGGCAAATTGGTTCGTACTCTTGCAGCGGTTCGCGATCAAAAACAAGCTGCTTAATAGCGCTGTGATTGTGAATTTTATTAATTAAAAAAATGTAAATTTGGGAAACTATATTATGTCTATCACTAAAGAACAAATTTTAGATGCAGTTGCAGAAATGTCTGTAATGGATGTTGTTGAACTTGTATCAATGATGGAAGAAAAATTTGGCGTTTCTGCAGCAGCAGCTGTAGCAGTTGCAGCAGCTGGTCCAGCTGAATCAGCTGAAGAAAAATCTGAATTTGATGTAATCTTAAAAGATGTTGGCGCTAACAAAGTAGCTGTTATCAAAGCAGTTCGTGGTGCAACAGGCTTAGGCTTAAAAGAAGCAAAAGATCTTGTTGAATCAGCTCCAGCAACAGTTAAAGAAGGTGTTAGCAAAGCTGACGCAGATGAACTTAAAAAGGCACTTGAAGAATCTGGTGCAGTTGTCGAACTTAAGTAAGTTTATCAATAGCAAGCTAAACGGCTGGGGGTTTTATACCTCCAGCCTTTTTGCGCTGTAATAAGTCAAATAATTTTATTTGAAGATTATCAATAAAAAGTAATAAAGAAATAATATATTTATTAAGCCTAATCAATTGATATTTATAGATATTTTCGATGAGGTGTCAGGCGTTATCATTTCGTAGTACCCTGATGAATATTTAATCATGCTAAAATAGCAGATAAGCAAGTTGAGGAACTAATGGTTTACTCTTATACCGAGAAAAAACGAATTCGTAAGAATTTTGGTAAGCGTCCACAAGTCTTGGATATACCGTATCTTCTTTCTATTCAACTTGATTCGTTCCAGAAGTTTATTGAGCAAGACCCAGAAGGTCAATATGGCTTAGAAGCCGCATTCCGTTCAATATTTCCGATAAAAAGTTATAGTGGTAGCGCTGAGTTACAATACGTAAGCTTTAAAATGGGCGAACCTGTGTTTGATGTAAAAGAATGTCAAATCAGAGGGATCACTTACTCAGCACCATTGCGCGTTAAATTACGTTTAGTTATTTATGATAAAGATGCGCCAGAAGGAACAGTTAAAGATATTAAAGAGCAAGACGTCTATATGGGCGAAATCCCTTTAATGACGGACAATGGTACTTTTGTGATTAACGGTACTGAACGTGTTATCGTTTCACAATTACATCGTAGTCCAGGTGTGTTCTTTGACAGTGATAAAGGTAAAACGCACTCTTCTGGTAAAGTTTTATATAATGCTCGGATTATTCCTTATCGTGGCTCTTGGCTTGATTTCGAATTTGATCCAAAAGATAATCTTTTTGCTCGTATCGACCGTCGTCGTAAACTTCCAGCAACAATTATTTTACGTGCGTTAGGTTATGAAACTGAAGAAATTTTAGATATGTTCTTCGAAAAAACTATTTTCGAAGTAGGCAAATCAAAATTAAAAATGGAGCTTGTGCCAGAGCGTTTACGTGGTGAAACAGCGCTATTTGATATCGAATCTAAAGGCAAAGTTTACGCAGAAAAAGGTCGTCGTATTACAGCTCGTCATATTCGTGAGCTTGAAAAAGATAAAGTAACTAAAATCGACGTTCCAGTTGAATATATTGTAAATAAAGTTTTAGCAAAAAATTATGTTGATGAAGAAACTGGTGAGGTTATTGCTTTTGCCAATACACCAATTTCTTTAGAACTATTACTTGAATTAACCAATGCTGGTTATAAGAAAATTGAAACATTATTCACTAATGATTTAGATCATGGACCATTTATTTCTGAAACATTAAATGTTGATTCAACACGTGATCGATTAGGTGCATTAGTTGAAATTTATCGAATGATGCGTCCAGGCGAGCCACCAACAAAAGAAGCAGCCGAAGCGTTATTTGATAATCTATTCTTCTCCGACGAACGTTATGACTTATCAGCGGTAGGTCGTATGAAGTTCAATCGTTCTTTAGGACGAGACGATATTGAAGGCGAAAGCGTCTTAACAAAAGCTGATATCGTTGATGTAATGAAGAAATTAATCAGCATCCGTAATGGTCATGGTGAAGTTGATGATATCGATCACTTAGGCAATCGTCGTATCCGTAGTGTTGGTGAAATGGCTGAAAACCAATTCCGTATTGGTTTAGTTCGTGTTGAACGAGCTGTAAAAGAGCGTCTATCTTTAGGTGATCTTGATTCATTAATGCCACAAGATATGATCAATGCTAAACCAATTTCAGCGGCAATTCGTGAGTTCTTTGGTTCTAGCCAATTATCTCAGTTTATGGATCAAAACAATCCATTATCTGAAATTACTCACAAACGTCGTATTTCTGCATTAGGTCCAGGTGGTTTAACTCGTGAACGTGCAGGCTTTGAAGTGCGTGACGTACATCCTACACATTATGGTCGTGTATGTCCGATTGAAACGCCGGAAGGTCCAAACATCGGTTTAATTAACTCATTAGCGGTTTATTCACGTACCAATGAGTATGGATTCTTAGAAACGCCATATCGTCGAGTGATTGACGGTGTTGTGACTGATGAGATTAACTATTTATCAGCAATCGATGAAAGTGAGTTTGTTATAGCTCAGGCTAACTCAAATCTTGATGACGATGGTCGCTTTAAAGAAGATTTAGTGACTTGCCGTTTAAATGGTGAATCTGGTTTATATAGCCCGGAACAAGTTCATTATATGGACGTATCAACACAACAAATCGTTTCTGTTGGTGCTTCATTAATCCCATTCCTTGAGCATGATGATGCGAACCGTGCCTTGATGGGTGCGAACATGCAACGTCAAGCTGTACCAACATTAAAAGCAGAAAAACCTTTTGTTGGTACTGGTATGGAACGTGCGGTTGCGGTTGACTCAGGTGTAACTGCGGTTGCTCGTCGTGGCGGTACAGTACAATATGTTGATGCTTCACGTATTGTTATTAACGTTAACGATGATGAAATGTATGCCGGTGAAACAGGTATTGATATTTACAACTTAACTAAATATACCCGTTCTAACCAAAATACTTGTATTAACCAAATTCCATGCGTGGAATTAGGTGAAAAAGTTGAGCGTGGCGATGTACTTGCAGACGGCCCATCAACGGATTTAGGTGAGTTAGCACTTGGTCAAAATATGCGCGTGGCATTTATGCCATGGAACGGTTATAACTTTGAGGATTCTATTTTAGTCTCTGAAAAAGTGGTACAAGATGACCGTTTCACTTCGATTCATATTCAAGAACTATCTTGTGTATCTCGTGATACTAAACTTGGTGCCGAAGAAATTACTGCTGATATTCCAAATGTGGGTGAAGCAGCACTTTCTAAACTTGATGAGTCTGGTATTGTTTATATCGGCGCTGAAGTAAAAGGTGGTGATATTCTTGTTGGTAAAGTAACGCCTAAAGGCGAAACGCAATTAACACCAGAAGAGAAATTACTACGTGCTATTTTCGGTGAAAAAGCATCTGATGTTAAAGATACTTCATTACGTGTACCAAATGGTGTTTCAGGTACGGTTATTGATGTTCAAGTCTTCACTCGTGATGGTGTACAAAAAGACAAACGTGCACTTGAAATTGAAGAGATGCAACTCAAGCAAGTAAGAAAAGATTTAACTGAAGAACTTAAAATTTTAGAAGCAGCATTGTTTGCTCGTATCCGTGATGTATTAATTTCTGGTGGTATTAAAGCTGACAAATTAGATGCTTTACCACGTGAAAAATGGTTAACCATTGGTATTTCTAATGAAAGTAAGCAAGCTCAATTAGAACAACTTGCTGAACAACATGATGAAATCAAAGCTGAATTTAATAAGAAGCTTGAAGCTAAACGAATGAAGATTACTCAAGGTGATGATTTACAACCTGGAGTTCTCAAAATTGTTAAAGTTTACTTAGCAGTTAAACGTCAAATTCAGCCTGGTGATAAGATGGCGGGTCGCCATGGTAACAAAGGGGTTATCTCTAAAATCAACCCAATTGAAGATATGCCATATGATGATAAAGGACGTCCAGTTGATATCGTATTGAATCCACTTGGTGTTCCGTCTCGTATGAATATCGGTCAGATTTTAGAAACTCACTTAGGTATGGCGGCAAAAGGTATTGGTCAGAAGATCGATGCAATGCTAAAAGAACAGCAAGAGTTAGCTAAATTACGTGATTTCATTCAGAAAGCTTATGACCTTGGTTTAGGGGCAGCACAGAAAGTCAATGTTGCTGAATTTACTGACCAAGAAGTGATGACATTGGCACAAAATTTACGTAATGGTATGCCTCTTGCAACGCCAGTCTTTGATGGTGCAAAAGAGCAAGAAATTAAAGCATTACTTGAACTTGGTGATTTGCCAACGTCAGGTCAAATTACATTGTTTGATGGTCGTACAGGTGAGCAATTTGAACGTCCAGTAACTGTAGGTTACATGTATATGCTGAAATTGAATCACTTAGTTGATGATAAGATGCATGCGCGTTCTACAGGTTCATATAGTCTGGTTACACAACAACCATTGGGTGGTAAAGCTCAATTTGGTGGTCAACGTTTCGGTGAGATGGAAGTATGGGCACTTGAAGCATATGGTGCTGCTTATACTCTACAAGAAATGTTAACTGTTAAATCAGATGATGTGAATGGTCGTACTAAGATGTATAAAAATATTGTAGATGGTGATCATCGTATGGAGCCTGCGATTCCAGAATCATTTAATGTATTATTAAAAGAGATTCGTTCGTTAGGTATTAATATCGAGTTAGATGAAGAGTAATCTTAACTAACTGAAATGATTTCTATTTATAGGGATAACTTATCAGCAATGATAAGTTATCTAATTGGTTTAACTCCATAGGAGTCAATTGTGAAAGACTTACTAAAGTTTCTAAAAGCACAAACTAAAACTGAAGATTTTGATGCTATCAAGATAGGCCTTGCTTCTCCTGATATGATTCGTTCATGGTCTTTTGGTGAAGTTAAAAAACCTGAAACAATTAACTATCGTACGTTCAAACCGGAACGTGACGGATTGTTTTGTGCACGTATTTTTGGACCAGTAAAAGATTATGAATGTTTATGTGGAAAATATAAACGTTTAAAACACCGTGGTGTAATTTGTGAAAAATGTGGTGTTGAAGTTACTCAAGCTAAAGTACGTCGTGAGCGTATGGGGCATATTGAGCTTGCATCACCTACTGCACATATCTGGTTTTTAAAATCATTACCATCACGTATTGGTCTATTATTAGATATGCCACTTCGTGACATTGAACGTGTGCTTTATTTTGAATCATTTATGGTTCTTGACGGCGGAATGACAAACTTAGAACGCGGTCAAATTTTAACAGAAGAACAATATTTAGATGCGTTAGAAGAGTTTGGTGATGAATTCGATGCTCGTATGGGTGCCGAAGCAATTCAAGAATTACTACGTAATATCGATGTGCAAGCTGAATGTGAAGCACTACGTGATGAGCTTGAAACTACCAATTCTGAAACTAAGCGTAAAAAACTGACTAAACGTATTAAGATTATTGAAGCATTCATTCAATCAGAAAATAAACCAGAATGGATGATCTTAAACGTATTACCTGTGTTGCCACCCGATTTACGCCCATTAGTACCACTAGATGGCGGACGTTTTGCAACATCAGATTTGAACGATCTATATCGTCGAGTGATTAACCGTAATAACCGTTTAAAACGTTTATTAGATTTGGCAGCGCCAGATATCATCGTACGTAACGAAAAACGTATGTTACAAGAATCTGTTGACGCATTACTTGATAATGGTCGTCGTGGCCGTGCAATTACCGGTTCAAACAAACGTCCATTAAAATCACTTGCCGATATGATTAAAGGTAAGCAAGGTCGTTTCCGTCAAAACTTATTAGGTAAACGTGTTGACTACTCTGGTCGTTCAGTAATCACTGTAGGTCCATACTTACGATTACATCAATGTGGTTTACCGAAGAAAATGGCACTTGAACTATTCAAACCATTTATTTACGGTAAATTAGAGCGTCGTGGTTATGCAACTACCATTAAAGCAGCCAAGAAAATGGTTGAACGTGAAGATGCAATTGTTTGGGATATCTTAGATGAAGTTATCCGTGAGCATCCGGTATTACTAAACCGTGCACCAACACTTCACCGATTAGGTATTCAGGCATTTGAACCTATCCTAATTGAAGGTAAAGCGATTCAGTTACATCCATTAGTTTGTGCGGCATTCAATGCTGACTTCGATGGTGACCAAATGGCGGTTCATGTACCATTAACGTTAGAAGCGCAATTAGAAGCGCGTGCGTTAATGATGTCAACCAACAACATTCTTTCACCTGCGAGTGGTGAACCTATCATTGTTCCTTCTCAGGACGTGGTATTAGGTCTTTACTACATGACTCGTGATAAAGTTAATGCGAAAGGTGAAGGTATGATTTTAACCGGACCTAAAGAAGCAGAAAAACTGTATCGCTTAGGTCTTGTTGAGCTACATGCTAAAGTTAAAGTACGTATTACTGAAAGCCACCGCAATAGTATTGGTGAGTGGGAAGATACAACTTCTGTGGTTGATACTACAGTTGGTCGTGCTATCTTATGGTTAATTATGCCTAAAGGTATGAGCTTCTCTGTCATCAATCAACCACTTGGTAAAAAGGCGATTTCACGAATTTTAAATATTTGTTATCGCCAATTAGGCATGAAAGAAACTGTTATCTTGGCTGACCAAGTAATGTATACCGGATTTGCTTATGCAGCACGTTCTGGTGTATCGGTTGGTATTGATGATATGGAAATTCCAGCTAAAAAATTACAAATCATCAATGAAGCTGAAATTGAAGTTGCTGAAATTCAAGAACAGTTCCAATCAGGTTTAGTTACCGCTGGTGAACGTTATAACAAAGTTATCGATATCTGGGCAGCAGCCAATGAACGTGTTGCTAAAGCGATGATGGATAACTTATCAACTGAAAAAGTGATCAATCATGAAGGTAAAGAAGAAGTTCAATCTTCATTTAACAGCATCTATATGATGGCCGACTCTGGTGCGCGGGGTTCTGCAGCTCAAATTCGTCAGTTAGCTGGTATGCGTGGATTGATGGCAAAACCGGATGGTTCAATCATCGAAACACCAATTACGGCAAACTTCCGTGAAGGGTTAAACGTTCTTCAGTACTTTATCTCGACCCATGGTGCGCGTAAAGGTCTTGCCGATACCGCATTAAAAACTGCGAACTCAGGTTACTTAACTCGCCGTTTAGTTGACGTAGCTCAAGATCTAGTCGTTATTGAAGATGACTGTGGTACGTTAGAAGGCGTAGTGATGACACCAGTTATCGAAGGTGGAGATGTTAAAGAGCCACTTCGTGAACGTGTATTAGGTCGTGTAACAGCAGAAGATGTATTGAAACCAGGTAGTGCGGATATTTTAATTCCTCGTAATACACTACTTGATGAAAACTATTGTGATTTACTTGAAGAAGAATCTGTAGATAGCGTTAAAGTTCGTTCAGTTGTTTCGTGTGATACTGACTTTGGTGTTTGTGCGAAATGTTATGGTCGTGACTTAGCCCGTGGTCACCTAGTAAATAAAGGTGAAGCAATCGGTGTTATCGCTGCTCAATCAATCGGTGAGCCAGGTACACAGTTAACCATGCGTACGTTCCATATCGGTGGTGCGGCATCACGAGCAGCAGCAGAATCAAGTGTTCAAGTTAAAAACAAAGGTAGCATCAAATTATCTAATGCTAAATTTGTAACTAACCCAGATAAGAAACTGGTTATTACATCTCGTAATGCTGAATTAACGATTATCGATGAATTAGGTCGAATGAAAGAAACTTATAAAGTTCCTTATGGTTCGATTCTAACTAAAGGTAATGGTGCAGCGGTTGATGCTGGTGAAACAGTTGCTAACTGGGATCCACATACTATGCCAGTTATCTCTGAAGCGAAAGGCTTTGTTAAATTTGTTGATATGGTTGATGGTCAAACTATCACCCGTCAAACCGACGAATTAACAGGTTTATCATCAATTGTTATTTTAGATGTCGCTGAACGAACAGGTGTTGGTAAAGATTTACGTCCAGCAATCAAGATTGTTGATGCTAAAGGTAAAGATATTTATGTTGCAGGTACAGAGATGCTTGCTCAATATTTCTTACCAGGTAAAGCATTAGTACAATTAGAAGATGGTGCTGAAATCAATGTGGGTGATACACTTGCACGTATTCCACAAGCATCGGTTGGTACTAAAGATATTACCGGTGGTTTACCGCGCGTTGCTGACTTATTTGAAGCACGTAAACCTAAAGAGCCAGCAATTCTTGCTGAAATCGATGGTATTATCTCGTTTGGTAAAGAAACCAAAGGTAAACGTCGCTTAATTATCACTCCACTAGATGGTAGTGATCCATATGAAGAGATGATTCCAAAATGGCGTCAACTCAACGTATTTGAAGGCGAACAAGTTGGACGTGGTGATGTGATTTCTGACGGTCCAGAATCTGCACATGACATTTTACGTTTACGTGGTGTTAATGCAGTGACACGTTACATCGTTAACGAAGTTCAAGAAGTTTATCGCTTACAAGGTGTAAAAATCAATGATAAACATATTGAAGTTATTGTTCGTCAGATGTTACGTAAAGCGACAGTTATTCATCCGGGTGGTTCTCGTTTACTTGACGGCGAACAACTTGAAGTTTCACGCTTGAAGATTATTAATCGTGAGCTTGAGGCACAAGGTAAAGAGCCAATTGTTTACTTGCATGATTTGCTTGGTATTACTAAAGCATCACTTACTACTGAATCATTTATTTCTGCGGCATCGTTCCAAGAAACGACTCGCGTATTAACTGAAGCAGCAGTAGCTGGTAAAAATGATGAGCTTCGTGGCTTGAAAGAAAACGTTATTGTTGGTCGCTTGATTCCAGCTGGTACTGGTTATGCTTATCATAAAGAACGTTTGCGTAAACGTACAATGCCTATTGATGATGAAATTCAACCAACTGTTTCAGCTGAAGAAGCAACAGCTAACTTAGCAGAATTACTCAATTCTGCAGAAGAAAATCAATAGTCAGTAGGACTAAGTTATTAAAATAGCACGTGTAAGCACGTGCTATTTTTTTATGTGTATTTAAAAAAAGGAGTTTTGATATGTATATTGTCATGAACCGATTTAAAGTAAAACGAGGTAGTGAAGAGGCTTTTATTGAAATATGGCGTAATCGTGATACCCATTTAAAAGAGATGAAAGGCTTTAATCGTTTTTATTTTTTAAAGGGGAAAACTGAGGAAAATTATACGTTATTTTCATCATTTGCTGAGTGGGAATCAAAAGCCGATTTCGACGCTTGGGTAAACTCAGAACAATTCAAACATACACATCGTAATACCGGAAATAGACCAAATAATAACGATATTTACTATGAGCCGGCACAGTTAGAATGCTTTGAAAGTGTATTATAAATAATTATCAAATAATAAACCGCTTATTATAAATTGGTAAAATCTACCTAAATCATCATTAATAAAAGTTTTATGATCAAGAATAAAAATAAGCGGTATATTTTTTATGCGTAAATTAGGATTATACATAGCATGCATTATAAAAATGGCTATAATAATATTGAGTAAATTATCTTAAACGGTGTGGATTAAGGCGATATTAATTTGCAATATAGCCAATTCAATATTAGTGAGTCCACAGATTGATAACTTACATTCCTTGTTTTTTTCAGAGCTTGTTCTTTTTATCGAAATATCGGTATAAATTTGTTAGTGAGATTTAAACTTGAGGTATAAATAAGTGTTTAAAAATCGCAGATAGCTTATTTTAATTCTATTTTTTGATGTATTCATTTGTTAAGCTATCCATAAATTCAACTATTTATAGGAATATACAATGAAATCAAAATTTCTATTATGTGTTTTGGTATTAATTATTGTTGGAGCATTTTTTTGTTTTAGTCGATACAATGATATCCAAACTCGTGACGAAGGTGTAGCAGCTGCATGGTCAGAAGTTGTCAACCAATATAAGCGTCGGGCTGATTTAACTCCAAGTTTAGTTAATACGGTTAAAGGTTATACTACACACGAAAAAGAAGTGTTAACTCAAGTGACCGAAGCAAGAAGTAAAGTTGGCTCAATTCAAATCAACGCTGATCAGCTAACCGATCCGGCTTTATTTGCTAAATTCCAACAAGCGCAATCAGAATTAAGTACTGCCTTAAGCCACTTAATTGCTGTCAGTGAAAACTATCCAGATCTTAAAGCCAGTTCACTTTTTCAGGATCTTATGAGCCAGTTAGAAGGCACTGAAAATCGGATCGCAGTTGCCAGAGGACGATATATACAAGCAGTTCAATCGTTTAATATTTATATCCGAAAAATACCAAATAAGTGGATTGCTGGCTTTATAGGTGTAGAACCTAAACAGCAATTTACGGTTGATAATGAAAAAGAAATTTCAAATGCACCCGCAGTTAACTTTCAATAAACATAATTGCTCAAAAAATATTGAGTGTTAAGTTTGCTGTTAATCATCAGTTGGTATCGATCAACTGAAATTCTCTTCCTTTAAGATCGAGTTATGACCATACGTCAACTCGATCTCATAGAAATATTTTACACTAAAGCTCTATTAAGTTTCCCCAATACAAAATAAATAGTGCCAAATTTCCATGACGGCAAAACTTGATAAAAAAAGCTGATGTTAATAGCAAAATTGTTATCTGGCTATATAATAGTCATTTCTACCCATTGATGTCTTATACTACTTAAACCTAAAATAGAGTAGATTAGCTTTTGATATGCGTTTTTTAAAAGTAATAATATTATTCTATTGCAGGTCATTTTGGTCAAAATATAATGAAAAAATATGTTTTCTTTAGTATGTTGTTAATGCTTAGTTGGTTTAGTTATGGTTTGACTGAAATTCCTGCTTTTAATAGTCATATTATTGATACAACCAATACTTTAAGTGCATCGCAAGTCAAGTCTTTAGAATCAAGCCTAATTCAATTTGAACACTCGAAAACTGATGGGGCGCAAATAGCGGTTTTGATGATCGCAAATCTCGACAACGAAACCATAGAGCAGTACGCGCAGAGAGTTTTTAACCAATGGAAAATTGGAAGAAAAGGGCTGGATAATGGTATTTTATTGTTAGTAGCAAAAGATGACCGACAGATGCGTATTGAAGTGGGGTATGGGCTTGAAGGCATTGTTACTGATTTAGTTGCTAGCCACATCATTCGGGAACAGTTAGCTCCACAATTTAAGCAAAATAATTATTATCAAGGTATTAATGATGCAATTTCGGTATTAAAAGATGTCACAATAGGTAATGAAATTCATCCAGAGAAACAAACCCAGAATAATCATAGAATTGGGTTAAGTGAAATGTTAGATATGTTGTTTAACTGGATTATTCAACAAAGCTGGAAAGTGTTTTCCTTTTTTGTTTGTTTAGCCTTCACGGTTAAATTCGAAAAAAATGTATTTAAACGCATTATCATTACATCACTATCAAATAGTTTATTTATTCTAATTGTAACTTGGTGTGTTCACGGTTTTACTTACTTATATCTAACCGATGTCGTTTTTATTTTTGGTATAAATTATGTAGTTGCTAACTTGTTATTCATCGCTATCAGTTTTAAAAATGGCACTAGAAGAAGTCGTAGCGGGAGTGGCAGTAGCAGCCGATCTTCATATAGCCATTCGAGTAGAAGTTCCCGAACCGGCGGAGGCGGCGGCCGCAGTGGTGGTGGCGGTGCATCTGGTCGTTGGTAATGAGATGAACAAAGATAATACTCATTAAGTTTTAATAGTAAGATTATGATTCGGCTATATACTAGTTTTAGTTAACCAATGATATCTTGTCTAAACGCTTTATTAAATGGATCGCAATTAACTGTTTGTTGTAAAAAGTAAAATTTTATTTAGCGTTGTTAATCATAAGGCAAAAAATACAATGAAAAGATATTTTCTAAGTAGTTTATTGTTAATATTCAGTTGGTTTTGTTATGGGCTAACAGACATCCCGGAATTTGCACATCGTGTTATCGACACGACTCATACTTTAACCGATTCTCAAAAAGAGTCATTAGAATCAAGCCTAATTGGCTTTGAAAAGCCTCGAACAGATGGTGCCCAGATAGCGGTTTTAATGATTCCCAAACTGGGTGATGAAACGGTAGAACAATACGCAGATAGAGTCTTTATTCAATGGAAAATCGGTCGAAAAGGACAAGACAATGGTATTTTATTACTTATTGTTAAAGATGATAAACTCATGCGAATTGAGGTTGGCTATGGGCTTGAAGGAACTATTACCGACTTAGTGGCCAGTAAAATTATTCGTGAGCAATTAGCACCACAATTTCGACAAAATAACTATTATCAAGGAATTGATAATGCCTTATCTGCACTGAAACAAAAAATCGATAATCCTGCCCCGAAAAGTGAAGATAACGAACAAGGCTTTAACTTGTTATCATCAGAAGATTTTACTTCCATGTTGAGTAATTATGCGCTGGTGTCATTCGTTATTTGTCTTATACTTGCCAAATTATTGTATCGTAAAGATAAAACCAATCAATGTCTTCTTACTGGTTTATTTAACGCTCTATCTGTTGGTGGATTTACCCTTTGGCATATGCGCGATATATTTATTATAGTATTTATCATGTTTGTGGTATTTATTTTGAGTACCATTGCCAGCCGCATTGTGACTCCCGGAGCAGGTGGCGGAAGAGGAAATCATCGAGGAGGAGGCGGTTTTGGTGGTTCTAGCGGTGGCTTCGGCGGAGGTGGCGGTTTTAGCGGCGGCGGTGGTGGTCGCAGTGGTGGCGGTGGCGCTTCCGGTAGCTGGTAAATAGGATAAAAAATAAGGCGCTATATGCGCCTTAATCATATCGATTAATAGCAGTTTATTTTTTACAACAATCGCTAGCCACATCATTCGAGAACAGCAAACCCCACAATTTAAGCAAAAGAACTATTATCAGGGTATTAATGATGCAATTTCGGTATTAAAAGATGTCATAATAGGTAATGAAATTCATCCAGAGAAACAAACCCAGAATAATTATAGAATTGGGTTAAGTGAAATGTTAGATATGATGTTTAACTGGATTATTCGACAAAGCTGGAAAGTGTTTTCTTTTTTGTTTGTTCGTTTTCACAGTTAAATTCGAAAAAAGTGAATTTAAACGCATTATCATCACATCACTATCAAATAGTTTGTTTCTCCTTATTGTAACTTGGTATGTTCACGATTTTAGTTACTTATATCTTACCGATGTCGTTTTTATTTTTGGTATAAATTATGTGTTTGCTAACTTGTTATTCATCGCTATCAGTCGTAAAAACGGCATAAGAAGAAGTCGTAGCGGGAGTGGCAGAAGCAGTCGATCTTCATATAGCTATTCGAGTGCCGAGGCGGAGGTGGCGGCCGCAGTGGCGGTGCATCTGGTCGTTGGTAATGAGATGAACAAAGATCATACTCATTAAGTTTTAATAGTAAGATTTTGATTTGACTATATAATAGTTTTATTTAGCGTTGTTAGTCATGAGGCAGAAAATATAATGAAAAGATATTTTCTAAGTAGTTTATTGTTAACATTCAGTTGGTTTTGTTATGGGCTAACTGACATCCCGGAATTTGCACATCGTGTTATCGACACGACTCATACTTTAACCGATTCTCAAAAAGAGTCATTAGAATCAAGCCTAATTGGCTTTGAAAAGCCTCGAACAGATGGTGCCCAGATAGCGGTTTTAATGATTCCCAAACTGGATGATGAAACGGTAGAACAATACGCAGATAGAGTCTTTATTCAATGGAAAATCGGTCGAAAAGGACAAGACAATGGTATTTTATTACTTATTGTTAAAGATGATAAACTCATGCGAATTGAGGTTGGCTATGGGCTTGAAGGAACTATTACAGACTTAGTGGCCAGTAAAATTATTCGTGAGCAATTAGCACCACAATTTCGACAAAATAACTATTATCAGGGTATTGATAATGCCTTATCTGTGCTGAAACAAAAAATCGATAATCCTACCCCGAAATGTGAAGATAATGAACAAGGCCTTAGGATTGAACAGTTATTTACAGAAAACTTTGCTTATTATGCGCTGGTGTCATTCGTTATTTGTTTTATACTTGCCAAATTATTATATCGTAAAGATAAAACCAAACAATGTTTACGTACTGGTTTATTTAACGCATTATCTGTTGCTGGATACACTCTTTGGCATGTGGAATATATACTTGAGATAGCATTTTTGATGTTTATTATAATGTGTGTCGTATTTGGTTTAAGTACCATGGCTAGCGGCATTTTAACTCCCGGAGCTGGCGGAGGAGGAAATAGTCGCGGAGGAAGTGACGATTTTGGTGATTCTAGCGGTGGTTTTAGCGATAGCGGCGGCTTTAGCGGCGGCGGTGGTGGCCACAGTGGTGGTGGCGGTGCATCTGGTCGTTGGTAATGAGATGAACAAAGATCATACTCTTTAAGTTTTAATAGTAAGATTTTGATTTGACTATATAATAGTTTTATTTAGCGTTGTTAGTCATGAGGCAGAAAATATAATGAAAAGATATTTTCTAAGTAGTTTATTGTTAATATTCAGTTGGTTTTGTTATGGGCTAACTGACATCCCGGAATTTGCACATCGTGTTATCGACACGACTCAAACTTTAACCGATTCTCAAAAAGAGTCATTAGAATCAAGCCTAATTGGCTTTGAAAAGCCTCGAACAGATAGTGCCCAGATAGCGGTTTTAATGATTCCCAAACTGGATGATGAAACGGTAGAACAATACGCAGATAGAGTCTTTATTCAATGGAAAATCGGTCGAAAAGGACAAGACAATGGTATTTTATTACTTATTGTTAAAGATGATAAACTCATGCGAATTGAGGTTGGTTATGGGCTTGAAGGAACTATTACCGACTTAGTGGCCAGTAAAATCATTCGTGAGCAATTAGCGCCAGAATTTCGACAAAATAACTATTATCAAGGTATTGATAATGCCTTATCTGTGCTGAAACAAAAAATCGATAATCCTACCCCGAAATGTGAAGATAATGAACAAGGCCTCAGGGTTGAACGGTTATTTACAGAAAACTTTGCTTATTATGCGCTGGTGTCATTCGTTATTTGTTTTATACTTGCCAAATTATTGTATCGTAAAGATAAAACCAAACAATGTTTTCGTACTGGTTTATTTAACGCATTATCTGTTGCTGGATACACTCTTTGGCATGTGGAATATATACTTGAGATAGCATTTTTTCTGTTTGTTATAATGTTTGTCGTATTTTTTTTCAGCCTTCTGGTTAGCAACTTTTTAACTCCTGGAGCTGGCGAAGGAGGAAATAGTCACGGAGGAAGTGACGATTTTGGTGATTCTAGCGGTGGTTTTAGCGATAGCGGCGACTTTAGCGGCGGCGGTGGAGGTTCTAGCGGTGGAGGTGGTGCCTCCGGTAGCTGGTAATTTTTAATAAAACGATCTTGGTTATATATCTTCTCCACAAAATTCAGCTTTAACGTAAAAACCCCGGTCACCATAAAAAAAGTTGAGGAACGGGGTTTTTTAATATTAATTTAGGGTGTTAATGACGTTTTTAATCGTTTTTAATGATTAAGTTTAAAATCAATTTACTCAATTACTTGTCCAACACGACAATCCTTGTTAGTTACAGAACTCACTCATCATGACAATAAATTTCCTTTTGCAATAGGAAAAAGTCTCTCTCCACATTGATTGTTATTTCATTTAGGCTAAGTCATCTTATAAATAAACAAGAGAATAATAATGACTATGCCACAATTCCGAATGGTCGAAGATGATTTAGATCCCGAAGTTGTTACTGAGCAAACGATAAAAATCATTAATCATTGGTTAGCTGAGCATCAAATCACTCAAAATGATGTGCAAAAAGCGATGCTGTTATCACATGTTAAAGCGATGGTAGAAAGAGCAAAAACTTTAGAAAAACTCCCCGAAGTCGATCCCACTATATTTGATGAATTATCAGAGCAAGCTTTAGCTCTTTCGCGTAAAACAGTAGAACTATTCAATAATCTTCCAATGGAAGAGGTTTATTTATTGGCTGTTCATTATGAGGTGGCCATGGCCAACTAAACAAGTTACTAGATATAAAAAACGATAATTAATAGGAGAACAATTATGGCTGAAGTAGTCATCGTAATCGGCGATAGAATGGGAAAAGGACAAAAAATTGCAGAAGGAATCAATTCTATTGATGGATGTCGCGCAATTGTTATACCAGGTATGGCCGCCGATATGAAATTAGGTGATGTGATGAATCAAGAAAATGCGGATTTAGGGCTTTCGTTTTGTGGAAGTGGTGGCGCGGGTGCGATAACAGCCCAAAATAAGTATGGTTATTCACAACGACATGGTATGCGTTCGATTGAAGAAGGTGAAACTGCCATTAATGATGGTTGTAAAGTGCTTGGTTTTGGTTTTATGGATACGGTAGAGCTTGGTCAGCGTATCGCCCAAGCATTTTTAAAAAAATACCCTCGTTCTTAAATAGGTTTGAAATATGAAAAAAACTGAGCAGATACAAGTAAGAGTAACCGGGCAAGGGGATTCAAAGCAGCGTGCATTTGCCATAGCCTTAAGCCAAGTGCAGAAACAGGTGCTTAAAAATACGAATAATGTAATGTTACGAATTGAACCCCTAGATATTAGTGTTGTTTCTGCTACAGAAAAGATAACTACAGAACGTTTTTTATTTATCTTTTTACCTAGAAAAAAAGCATTTTATGACATCACTCTTGATGTATCAGTAAATGTTACGTTTATCGATCTAAGCGATATTAAATTTATCTCTAAATAACGTAAAAGGAAAGTCATGGAAATTCTAATTATAGCGTTAAAGTCTATTGTAATTGGTGGACTGTGTGGATTTGGAGTAGGAGCGGGTGCCGCTCGAATGTTTCATGCTCCAACCTATCAAGGTATGGGGGCATTTCGTACCCTAGGTGAGCTCAATTCATGTGAGGGTGATCCAGCTGCTCACTTTTCATTTGGTTTAGGATTCTTTTTTAATGCATGGGCTTCATCAGTTGCTGCGGGTTCATTCACGCAAGATGTTGATCATCGTATTATCCCAAACTGGGGCGCTGCATTATTGATGATAAAGAACCGAAATTTAGCTCAAACGCTACATGATCCTAAGAAAATGGCGTTTGCTTGCGCATTTATCGGTGTGATTGTTGTGTTATTTTTAAATACAACGACATCAGTTATTCCTGATTCATTAAAAATTACGGCAACAAAAGTCCTAGTTCCAGCTGCGAATTTGCTTGTGGCTACAGTGATGCCAGTTATTTTCTGGTTAGCTGCCTTAGATGCTGGTCGAAGAAGTGGTTTTTGGGGGACATTGTTTGGTGGCCTTGCCCAATTAATTATGGGTAATGCAGTGCCAGGATTAGTTCTGGGAATCTTGATTGGCAAAGGTGTAGATGACAGTGGTTGGAATCGGGTAATGAAAATCATGCTTGTTGCAGTAATCATCTTATTTGTCATGAGCGGATATTTCCGTGGTTTTGATATGAAGATGATAAATTCATTTCGAGATGGTTTGTCTTATTGGTTTAAATAATATAGGGAACAACACATTATGAATACTCAAACAACCATTAATAAAAGTTTTTGGTATGCAGATTGGTCTTTCCCTATTCTTTGTGGATTACTTTCTGCTGGTATTTTTGCTGGGACGCATACTTTCTATGTATATGGTATTGGCGCTTTTAATGAAATTGCCTTTGTTGCAATGCTTAAATCAGGAATGACAACGGGCGACTATGGCGCTGTAGCAGCTTTTGGGGCGAGCTTTTTATTTGCACGTGTTATTGAAGGATCGCTAGTTGGTATCCTTGATATCGGCGGTGCACTACAAACCGGTATTGGTTTAGGGGTACCTGCGCTGTTATTAGCTGGTGGCTATACATTGCCAATTGAGAATTTTTTTGTGGCATTAGTAACAGGTTTAATTCTCGGTTTAGCAATAGGCTTAATTATCATCCTGATACGTAAATTTACCGTTAACAGTGGCGGTGGCTCAACCTTTGGGGCTGATGTCATGATGGGCGCGGGGAATGCTTCAGGTAGATTTCTTGGTCCAATGATTATTTTATCAGCTATGGTTGCTTCTATTCCAATCGGTATAGGTTCACTGCTTGGTGCACTACTATTTTATGTGTGGAAAAAACCTATTACTGGTGGTGCAATCTTGGGTGCCATGATCTTTGGTGGTATCTTCCCAATTATATAACGTCATGTTCCCCTCTATTTATAACATGGTGGAGGGGTTGGATTAAATTATGTATGACTTAATTATAAAAAATGCCAAACTTATTAATGATTCAGTAACTGATATCGCTATTAACCATGGCAAAATTGTTGAAATTGGCAAGGATATAACAGCCCCATCTGAACGGGTGTTGGATCTAAAAAGTCAACACTATATCAGTGCTGGTTGGATCGATTCTCACACTCACTGCTTTGCACGCTCACCTATATATCATGATGAACCCGATCTAATTGGTGTTAAGGCTGGGGTGACGACAGTTGTTGACGCCGGCAGTGTTGGTGCCCTAGATATTGATGAGTTTTATGATTTAGCTATGCAAGCTAAAACTCATGTTTATTCTTTTTTAAATATCTCAAAAATTGGCTTAATAAGGCAAAATGAGCTTGCTGATATGCAAGATGTTGATGCTGCGTTATTTGACAAATCACTCGCTAAATATCCTCATTTTATTATTGGAATAAAAGTTAGGATGAGCCGTAGCGTTGTTGGTGACAATGGTATTTTACCATTAATCAAAGCGAAAGAGATGCAGAAAAAGACTGGTTTACCACTGATGATTCATGTTGGTAATAATCCTCCTGAACTTGATGAAATTGCAGATTTATTAACTAAAGGCGACATTATTACTCACTGTTTTAATGGTAAACCAAATCAAATATTCGATAAACAAAATAATCTGCGAGATTCAATTAAACGCGCTATTGAGCGTGGCGTCATTTTAGATATTGGTCATGGCGGTGAAAGTTTTAGTTTTGCTGTTGCCGAGCGCGCTAAATGTTTAGATGTTTATCCTAACACTATCAGTTCTGATATTTATTCTAAAAATCGCTTACAAGGCCCAGTATTTAGCTTGGCTAATGTCATGAGTAAATTTATTTGTTTAGGTTATAGCAAAACTAGAATTATAGATAGTGTGACGAAAAATGCGGCACAAATATTGCATTTAAAAAACAAAGGAGAAATAGCAATTGGCTATGATGCTGATTTGACTATTTTTGATGTAAGAAAGCAGACTGTTTTGTTTACTGATTCAGAAGGTGATGTGCGTGAATGTCATGAGCAGTTTGTTCCTTTGGCTTCTATCGTTAATAATATTATTGAAATAATACAAGAAGGTAGTAAAAATGAGCTCAGAATCTCAAACTGAAAAAGAAATATACAGTAAATACCATTTGAAAAAAGTGATTAATGCTTCCGGGCGAATGACTATTTTAGGTGTATCAACCCCTAGAGCAGAAGTGGTAGATACCGTATCTCATGGCTTAAATGAATATTTTGAAATAAAAGATCTTGTTGATAAAACAGGCCAATACATTGCTAAATTACTTAATGTAGAAAATGCTGTAGTTGTGTCATGTGCTTCTGCTGGAATTGCGCAAGCTGTCGCGGGTTTAATTGTTAAAGATGATCGTGATCTGCTATTTAATCTCCATAGTTCAGATAAATATGTACCTCGTGAAATTATCGTTCCCAAAGGACATAACGTTAATTTTGGTGCTCCTATCGGTACGATGGTGTCTTTAGGTGGTGGGATTGTCGTTGAGGCGGGGTATGCGAATGAGTGTAAACCAGAGCATATTGAATCACTAATTAATCCTGATACTGCAGCTATTTTATATGTTAAATCACACCATTGCGTGCAAAAAAGTATGTTATCCGTAGCTCAAACCGCCACGATTGCCAAAAAATATAATATTCCATTAATTGTTGATGCCGCTGCAGAAGAGGATTTACAAGCCTATTATCAACAAGGTGCGGATTTAGTTATCTATAGTGGTGCAAAAGCTATTGAAGGGCCGACTAGTGGATTAGTCATTGGTCGTCATCAAGCAATTGAGTGGCTTAAACTTCAGTCCCAAGGTATTGGAAGACCAATGAAAGTGGGGAAAGAAGGTATTTTAGGTTTAACAAAGGCTATTGAATTATATATTAATGATCCAAAACAAGAAACTGGACAAGAAATGGTTTCTAAAATGACACCATTTATTGAAAAATTAAATTCAATTGATGGCATATCAGCAAAAGTTGTTTGGGATGGTGCAGGGCGCGATATTGCTCGAGCCGAAATATCATTTGATTCAAAAGTTATTGGTAAAACAGCAATTGAAATGATTGAGCTGATGAAGCAAGGTGAAGTTGCAGTCTATTTTAGGGAATATAAGGCCAATGAAGGCAAAGTAGATGCAGATGTTCGCAGTGTCACTGCCGAACAGCTTGATATTATCTATAACAAAATTAAAAAAATTATCCAAGGAGTAAAATAATGCAATTAACACCAAATTATTTTAATGACCGTGTCTGTTTGAATGTACTAGCCAATTCAATTGATAATGCGCGTGCTATTTATGAAGCCGCTCAAACTTATGTTGTTGTTGGCGTCTTATCAAAAAACTATCCAGATAATGATCAAGCAATCACTGATATGAAAAAATATGCTTTAGCCATTGATAATGCAATTTCAGTTGGTCTTGGCGCGGGAGATCCAAATCAATCTAACATGGTGTCGGAAATATCAGCTGTTCTTCAGCCTCAACATGTCAATCAAGTTTTTACTGGAGTAGGAACTAGTCGCGCTTTATTAGGGCAAAAAGAAACCGTGATCAATGGACTTGTGTCACCAACAGGTAAAGTGGGCTTGGTTAATATCGCAACCGGACCATTAAGTTCAAAATCACCCGCTGCAATCGTACCTGTTGAAACCGCTATTGCGTTATTAAAAGATATGGGAGGGAGCTCTATAAAATATTTTCCTATGGGTGGTTTAAAACATGTAGATGAATATGAATATGTAGCTAAATGCTGTGCTGAATATGATTTTTATCTAGAACCTACAGGGGGAATAGATTTAGACAATTATGAAGCCATTTTGAAAATTGCTTTAGATGCAGGTGTAAAAAAAGTGATTCCACATATTTATACGTCAATTATTGATAAAGAAACTGGTGCGACAAGAACTGAAGATGTTAAACAACTTTTAGCTATTACGCAAAAATTAGCAGGATGAGTAATGGCATCTAAATTGCTATTCCCTTATCAACGATTAGCTTATATTTTTGATACGATAAAAAATGAATTGCTACCTCAAAAAGAGCTAGCAAATCGTTTTTCAGTATCGATAAGAACTATTCGTTCGGATATTTCTGCTTTAAATGATGTGTTACAAACTTATGGTGCGCAGGTTGATTATATTAAAAATATTGGTTATCGCCTTGTAATAGTTGATTCTAACCTTTATGCAACAATACCCATCGTTCAGCAAATTGAACGGGTTCCTCGCACTAATAAAGAACGTGTTTCCGCCTTACTTATTGCATTTTTAACACAATCTAAATCTGTAAAATTGGATGATATTGCTGGTGAATGGTTTTTAAGCCGTAATACATTGCAAAATGATGTTATTGAAGTTAAGCAGTATTTAGACAAATACCATTTATCGCTCGATAATCGTCCTTATTCTGGTATGCGATTAGTCGGAGAGGAATCAGCTATCCGAGCTTGTTTAACTGATATTTTATGGCAACACCATATAACGGGCGATACTATCAATGTTAATCGTTTAATACAGGCAATATTGCCTGATATTGATTTAGAGTATCTTGAAAGCCTATTACAAGACCAGTTTGAACGTTTTGAATTGAAATTAACTTCGGAAGGGCAAGGGTATTTGCTCTATTGTTGTGCAGTCTCGATAACTAGAATTACGCAAGGTCATGAATTATTGGACTATCAAGTGGATCATATTGATTCTACAGTAATTGGAGCTGCACGAGAGGTCTCTGAAGGCTTTTCTTATTTTTTAGGCAGTGCACTTTCAGATGCTGAATTTAATTATTTATGTGTGCAGATTATGTCGCGCACTATTATGCAATCACCTAATCAAGCTAAAAGCCTAGAGTTATTTGAACATATATTGTCTTATATCAATGATTCTTATCACTATAATTTGAAAGATGACATGAAACTTCGCCAAGATATGTTAATCCATATTTCGTCGATGCTATCTCGGATCAAATATAAAATTCATACATCCAATCCATTACTACATGAAATTAAGCAATATTACCCTTTTGCCTATGATATTACTTTATCGGCATTAGCGAATATTCATAAATTTACTGATGTTAAAATGACTGAAGATGAAATTAGTTATTTAGCAATTCATATAGGCGTCGCATTAGAGCGTAACTATAGTGCTGGATATGAAAGATTAGTGCAAATTTTACTCGTTAGTGAATTAGGTAATGCCACCTTGCGTATGATTGAATCAAAGATTAAACGAGATTTCCCTCATATTTTAATTAAACGAACGCTTTCTTATCGAGAATACGAGCAGTTAACTCATATTAAGGAAGATTTTGTTGTCTCTACCGTTCGCTTGACCGAAAAAGATAAGCAAATAGTAAAAATAGCGCCATTTCCAACACCTTATCAACTTGAACAATTAGGGCGATTGTCTATGGTAGATCGCACAATGCCATATATTATTGAGCGCTTTTTTAATGAAAAGTTTTTCCTAATTATTGATAAGCCAATGACACAAAATGAACTGTTTCAGATAATTTGTCAGCGCATTGAGAAATCAGGATATGTTGGATCAGATTTTCATCCATCGGTGGTGGAGCGAGAGAATATTGTATCAACCTTAATTGGTGAAAATATTGCTATTCCCCATTCAGTAGGGTTGTTGGCTAAAAAGACAGTGGTAACAACTATTTTGGCTCCTCAAGGTATTGAATGGAATAAAAATGAGATTGCGCATGTTATTTTCTTATTAGCAATCAGTAAAGATGAATATGAAGATGCGATGCGAATCTATAATTTAGTGGTTAATTTTGTTAAAGAAAGATCAACTAAGCGGTTACTAAATAGTCGAAATTTCGATGATTTTCAAGCCATAGTAAAAGATAGTTTTGGGCGGCTATCATAATTAATTTGCTTTAAATTTGAAATTGGGAAAGCGATTTCTATTAAGTGAATAGAATTTCAATGATCAAATAAATAACGATTTTGGATATTAAAAAACCCCGCTCCTCAACTTTTTTTTCTAATACTAATGTCAGGAAATAAAAATGATAAATATTAAAGGAATAATTAATAATGAAAACAAATTATCTTGTGCTTACCCATTGACGAAACAGTGATTTAAAGGTAATATGCGCGCCTTATGGCTTTGTGTGGTTTTTAGCTGCACTTAATAATTTTTAAGGTAGACATGCATATCTTATGCAAAATAAATTACCATTAACAATTGACCCAATCAAAGCAGCACAAAAAAGACTTGATTATGTTGGATATTATCCAGCAAAAAGTGCAACGAGGATTGAAAGTCCAAAAAGTGATATCGAATGTCATCTATCTTTTGATTATGATGAACAAAGACTTTGCGTTATCACCATTGATGCAAAAATGACGCTTGAGTTGATTTGTCAGCGTTGTTTTAAACCTTTTATCACTGAAGTCCATGTGATGAATAAATTCAGCCCTGTTAAGAGCGATGCTCAAGCAGAGGCATTACCGGAACATTATGAACCCGTTTTAGTTAACGAGTTTGGTGAAGTAGATATATTAGCGTTAATTGAGGACGAAATTATTCTCTCATTACCAATTGCGCCGGTGCATGATAGTAAACACTGCGAAGTGTCAGAGGCAGATATGGTATTTGGTGAAATTCCAGCGGAGAATGAAAAACCAAATCCATTTGCAATTTTAGTTAGTTTAAAGAATAAGGGGTAAATCCATGGCTGTTCAACAGAATCGTAAAACTCGTGCAAAACGTGGTATGCGTCGTTCTCATGATGCATTAACTGTTGCTAATATCTCAGTTGATGAATCAGGTAAAACACATTTACGTCATCACGTAACCGCTGATGGTTATTATCGCGGTCGTAAAGTGATTTCTAAATAATTATTTAGTAACTAGAAATCTTCAGGTGACATTTTGGATAATCTAACCATTGCGTTAGATGCTATGAGCGGGGACTTCGGTCCTCGTATTGTTGTTCCTGCTGCAATTCAAGCATTACACCATTATCCAAACCTTTCTATCTTTCTTGTCGGTGATTTAAAGGAAGTTGGCTTTTTTTTGTCTAAAGAAAATGCAAAGCTGGTTACTCAATATCAAGAAAATGGTCGTTTGATGTTAACTGAATCTACTGCGATCATCGCTAACGATATGAAACCATCATATGCAATTAGGCATAGCCAAGGTTCCTCAATGAGGATTGCATTAGAGTTAGTGAAAAGTAGTAAGGCTCAGGCTTGTGTCAGTTCCGGTAATACTGGTGCGTTGATGGGGCTATCTAAGCTGTTGTTGCATTCTTTAACTGGTATCGATCGCCCGGCATTAGTTGCCACCATTCCTGCGTTAAATAACCAAAATACTGTTGTGCTTGATTTAGGTGCTAATGCAGAATGCGATAGTGATATGCTAGTGCAGTTTGCCATAATGGGCGAAATACTAGCAAAATCAGTCCTTCATATTAAAAATCCGCGCGTTGCTCTGCTTAATATTGGTGAAGAAGATATTAAGGGGCTAGATAAAATTCGTGCCGCGGCGTCTATTTTGAAAGCCAATGATCAAATTAATTATATCGGTTATTTAGAAGGCAATGAGCTGTTGACCGGTAAAACTGATGTGCTTGTTTGTGATGGTTTTGTTGGTAATGTGACGCTCAAAACAGTAGAAGGATTAATCAAAATTTTCATGTCATCATTTAAAATGCTATTAGGGCAAAACTCATTAATTATGAAATTTTTGAGTAAATGGCTTCAACGAAAAATAGTAAAAAATTTTGGTTATTTAGATCCTGGACGATATAATGGTGCCTGTTTACTTGGACTTCAAAGTATTGTGATTAAAAGTCACGGTAGTGCCAATCAAAAATCATTTTTTGCAGCAATTGAGCAAGCTATTTTAGCTATCGAAACGAATATACCTGAGAAGATTGCCAATAGTCTTTCTTCTGCACTACCTAAGAGCGAATAATTAGATGTATACAAAGATATTAGGAACAGGAAGCTATCTTCCAAAACAAATAAGAACCAATGCCGATCTTGAAAAGATGGTCGATACTAGTGATGAATGGATAACTACCCGTACTGGTATTAAAGAAAGACGCATTGCTGCACCCGATGAAACCGTTACTAGTATGGCTTATGAAGCGGCGATTAATGCGATTGAAATGGCGAAAATCGATAAACAAGAGATTGGTTTGATTATTGTTGCAACAGCAACATCGGTTAATGCTTTTCCAAGTTCAGCTACTGAATTACAGGCCAAATTGGATCTGGGTGATGTAATTGCATTTGATGTATCAGCTGCTTGTTCAGGATTTATTTATGCGCTTGATATTGCGGATAAATATGTGAAGAGTGGTGCAATTAAATATGCCTTAGTGGTTGGCTCAGATATGTTAACTCGTGGTGTTGATCCAAGTGATCGCGGGACAATTATTATTTTTGGTGATGGTGCAGGAGCTGTTGTAGTGGGTGCTTCACAAGAACCAGGAATTATTGCTTCTCATCTTCATGCTGATGGTCGTTATGGTGAATTGTTAAAATATCCATATGTCGATCGTCGTTCACTTAATGATCCAGTTTATATGACAATGCATGGCAATGAAGTATTTAAAATTGCAGTCAAAGAACTTTCAAATTTAGTCGATGAGCTATTATCCGAGAATGCATTTAATAAATCAGATTTAGATTGGTTAGTTCCTCATCAAGCTAATTTACGAATTATTTCAGCTACGGCTAAACGTCTTGATATGGATATGAGTAAGGTTATTGTGACGCTTGATAAACAAGGTAATACTTCTGCTGCATCGGTACCTTGTGCTTTAGATGCAGGTGTGCGAGATGGCCGTATTAAACGAGGGCAGTTAATATTGTTAGAAGCTTTCGGCGGTGGTTTCGTTTGGGGCTCTGCACTCGTTAAATTTTAATTTATAACTTATTTTAAGTAATCAAGGATTTCAAAATGACCAAATTTGCAATGGTATTTCCAGGACAAGGCTCACAAGCTGTAGGTATGTTAAAAGATCTTGCAGAAAACTATCCAATTGTGAAGTCAACTTTTGATGAAGCTTCACAAGTGTTAGGTTATGATTTATGGGCTTTAGTGCAAGATGGTCCTGCTGAGGAATTAAATAAAACTTGGCAAACTCAACCAGCATTACTTGCTTCATCTGTTGCTATTTACCGTGTTTGGCAAAGTATTAATGGCGCTCAACCAGAATTTATGGCAGGCCATAGTTTAGGCGAATACTCAGCATTGGTATGTGCTGGCGTAATTGATTTTAAAGATGCAATTAAATTAGTTGAGCTACGTGGAAAACTAATGCAAGAAGCTGTACCAAGTGGTACAGGGGCAATGTTTGCTATCATTGGTTTAGATAACGATTCGATCCGTAAAGCTTGTGACGAAGCAGCTCAAGGCCAAGTTGTTGCACCTGTTAATTTTAATTCACCGGGTCAAGTTGTTATTGCGGGTAATAAAGAAGCGGTTGAACGAGCAGGTGCTCTGTGTAAAGAGGCTGGTGCTAAACGAGCATTACCACTGGCAGTTAGCGTGCCTTCACATTGTGCTTTGATGAAACCAGCCGCAGATAAATTAGCGGTAGCATTAAATAATATCACATTCAATGCTCCTAAATTTGCAGTAATTAATAATGTTGATGTTAAAGTTGAAACATCAGCAGACAAAATCAAAACAGCATTAATCGCTCAGCTATATAGCCCTGTTCGTTGGACTGAAACAGTAGAGGATATGGCAAAACAAGGTGTAACAATGTTAGTTGAAATCGGACCAGGCAAAGTTTTAACTGGTTTAACTAAACGAATCGTTGATTCATTATCGGCTTATGCTGTTAATGATAAAGCATCATTAGATGTTGCGATAGAAAATACTAAATAGAAGGTAAAAGGGGTAGTTATGAACCTATCAGGAAAGATTGCTTTAGTTACTGGCGCAAGCCGTGGGATCGGGAAGGCAATTGCAGAAAAATTAGTTGCTTGTGGCGCAACCGTTATTGGAACTGCAACAACCGAAAAAGGTGCTCAAGCCATAAGTGAATATTTAGGCACTAAAGGTAAAGGTTTAGCACTAAATGTGACCGATGAAGGATCTATTGAATCAGTTATTAATACAATTAAAACGGAATTTGGTGATATTGATATTCTCGTTAATAATGCAGGTATCACTCGTGATAATTTATTAATGAGAATGAAAGAAGATGAGTGGCAAGATATTTTAGATACTAATTTAACGTCTGTATTCCGCTTATCAAAAGCATTAATGCGTACTATGATGAAAAAACGTTATGGTAGAATTATTACTATAGGATCTGTTGTTGGTACTATGGGTAATGCAGGCCAAGCTAACTATGCGGCTGCAAAAGCTGGATTGATTGGGTTTAGTAAATCATTAGCTCGTGAAGTTGCATCTCGAGGTATTACGGTTAATGTGGTAGCACCAGGGTTCATTGCAACTGATATGACAGAAGCATTGACTGATGAACAAAAGGCGTTAACATTAGCACAAGTGCCAGCAGGGCGTTTAGGTGAACCCGCTGAAATTGCTAATGCAGTCGCGTTTCTTGCTTCTGATGAGGCATCTTATATTACGGGTGAAACTTTACATGTCAATGGCGGCATGTATATGGTGTAATTGATCAGAATAGTGTAAAATGAGTCAATAATTTCACGTTTTGAACAAAAAATAAGCAATTGGGTTGAAAAATGATTGGCATCTTTTTCAACATTTTATAAACTTACATTCACCGCCACTTTCGGCGATATTTATAGGAAAAAAAAGAGTATGAGCACTATTGAAGAGCGAGTTAAGAAAATTATTGTTGAGCAACTTGGTGTTAAAGAGGATGAAGTTAAAAATGAATCTTCTTTCGTTGAAGATCTTGGCGCTGACTCTCTTGATACAGTTGAATTAGTTATGGCTTTAGAAGAAGAATTTGATACTGAAATTCCTGATGAAGAAGCTGAAAAAATTACAACTGTACAATCAGCAATTGATTATATTACTGCAAATCAATAAGGTTAGCAGAGTTTTCATAATAGGCGGTCAAATGATCGCCTAGTTTGTATTTATATCTCTATTTTTATAGAGTGGATTCCAATTTAATTTTGAAAACTCATAAAAAAATTTTCAATGATTCAAATTTCATTTCAATCCTTTTCTGGAGGACAATGTGTCTAAACGCAGAGTTGTTGTTACTGGAATGGGCATGATATCTCCAGTAGGTAATACAGTTGATTCTACTTGGCAAGCTTTATTAGCAGGTCAAAGTGGTGTAGAACTTATAGAACACTTTGATACAGCCCCTTTTGCAACGCGCTTCGCAGCGATGGTTAAAAACTTTGATGGCGAAGATTATAATATTTCACGTAAAGATGCTCGTAAAATGGATTATTTCATCCAATACGGTATTGCAGCAGGTATGCAAGCAATGCAAGATGCGGGTATTGAAATTACGGAAGAAAATGCAGAGCGAATCGGTTGTGCTATCGGTTCAGGTATTGGTGGACTAGGATTAATTGAAGAAAATCATAGTGCATTAGTTAATGGTGGACCACGTAAAATTAGTCCTTTCTTTGTACCATCAACTATAGTAAATATGATCGCTGGTCACTTATCAATTATTTACGGATTAAAAGGTCCAAGTATTACTATTGCTACCGCTT
This sequence comes from Gilliamella sp. B2785, assembly GCF_026537005.1. Lineage (NCBI taxonomy): Bacteria > Pseudomonadati > Pseudomonadota > Gammaproteobacteria > Orbales > Orbaceae > Gilliamella > Gilliamella sp. B2785. The sequence continues at coordinate 118,795 of NZ_JAFNNC010000008.1, forward strand.
GTTCTTCTGGCGTACATAATATTGGTCATGCAGCGCGTATGATTGCATATGGTGATGCCGATGCGATGTTAGCTGGTGGTGGTGAAAAAGCGAGTACTCCTCTTGGTATAGGTGGTTTTGGGGCTGCGCGTGCATTGTCAACTAATAATGACAACCCAAAAGCTGCAAGTCGACCATGGGATAAAGATCGTGATGGTTTTGTGCTTGGTGACGGTGCAGGTATCATGTTCCTAGAAGAATATGAACATGCTAAAAAGCGTGGTGCTAAGATTTATGCTGAAGTAGTTGGTTTTGGTATGAGTGGTGATGCTTATCATATGACTTCACCTCCAGCGGATGGAAGCGGAGCGGCATTAGCTATGAAATGTGCGATTCGTGATGCAGGAATAACACCTGAACATATTGGTTATATTAATGCTCATGGTACATCAACTCCTGCTGGTGACAAAGCTGAGACTCAAGCAGTTAAAAGCATTTTTAAAGAAAATGCCAACAAAGTAATGGTAAGTTCAACTAAATCAATGATTGGGCACTTATTAGGTGCAGCTGGTGCGGTTGAGTCTATTTTTACTGTACTTGCATTACGCGATCAGGCTGTTCCTCCAACAATTAATTTAGATAATCCTGATGAGGGATGTGATCTTGATTATGTTCCACACACAGCTCGTCAAGTGAAAAACTTAGAATATGCACTTTGTAATTCATTTGGCTTTGGTGGTACTAACGGTTCAGTCTTATTCAAGAAGATTTAATCTCCATTTTTCCCATCACGATTTGGTGATGGGAAGCAACTATTTCCTTTTTTCATTTTTCAATAATACATTTCACAATAAAAAATGTGGCATACACCTCATTTTTTAAAATATTTAGTAGTATATTAATAATAAAAGCGTATGTTTTAATCTAATAATATAGATAGAAATATTTCTTAAAATAATAAGATTTATCTATGCAGGATTTTTTATTTTTTAGGAGCTGTTATTATGATTACTACTGCACTTTTTCCAAATCGTTACATTCAAGGTTTTAATGCAATTGAAAATAGCCTAGGCCAAGAGTTAGCAAGGCTTGGAAAAAAAGCATTATTACTTGAAAGTCCGTCTGCACATAAAAATTTATCTAAAACTATCGAAAAATCACTATCAGGTAATATTGAAAGTATCGTAGATATTTTTAATCGAGAATGTAGCGATGAAGAGATTGCAAGGATAATTGAGTTAGCTAAATCTCAAAATATTGATGTGATTGTGGGTATAGGTGGGGGGAAGGTTATTGATACAGCGAAAGCGGTTGCCGCAACTATTAACTACCCTTGTGTTGTGGTTCCTACGCTTGCCTCTACAGATGCGCCTTGTAGTGCTTTATCAGTAATTTATACGCCAACTGGTGAATTTAAAAGATATTTTGTGTTACCTAGAAATCCTGATGTAGTATTAGTTGATTCAAAAGTTATCGCTAATGCTCCTGTAAGATTTTTAGTTGCCGGTATGGGAGATGCTTTAGCAACATGGTTTGAGGCCGAAGATTGTAGACAATCAAAAGCTGGGAATATGACTGGAAGACCAGGTCCAATGACTGCATTTGCGTTAGCAAAATTTTGTTTTGAAATATTACTTAACTATGGTGTTCAGGCTAAAAATTCTTGTGAACAAAAAGTCGTAACTCCAGCCCTAGAACATGTAATTGAAGCTAATACACTTCTTTCCGGATTGGGGTTTGAAAGCGGTGGGCTTTCAGCTGCCCATGCCATTCATAATGGATTTACAGCATTAGAAGCAACGCATAATTATTGGCATGGTGAAAAAGTAGCATTTGGTACGCTTGCTATGTTAATGCTAATCGATAGCGATCCTGAAATGATCGAGACTGTTTATCATTTTTGTGAGTCAGTTGGATTGCCAACTACGCTAGCAGAAATTGGATTAGCTAATGTTAGCGATGATGATTTGATGCAAGTGGCAATTTTAGCTTGCGCTGAAGGTGAATCAATTCATAATTCTCCTGCAGAAATTTCTCCAGAAACAGTATTTGCTGCGATAAAAGCAGCTAATGCTGAAGGTTTACGGCGCAAATAACTTTTTATAATTTTTAAGACTAATTTGATTAACTTCCGTTCTTTATAACGGAAGTTTTATTTATTGTTTTATTAGTCGATTTTTTGATGAATAAAGCAATAAGAATATTCGTCTGGTTTGTGCTATAATTGTGGCTAATTTTTTGTGTAATTACTTTTGGTAAATATGACCGAACCTAAGTTTATTCATCTTCATTTGCATAGCGATTTTTCAATGGTTGATGGTATCGCTAAAGTTGGTGCTTTAGTCAATGAAGTAAGTAAATTGCAAATGCCTGCTTTTGCAATTACTGATTTTACCAATCTCTGTGGACTAGTTAAGTTCTATGGATCAGCCATGGGAAAAGGCATTAAACCCATTATTGGTGCTGACTTAGCAATTAAAAGTTCACAGCTAAGTGATGATATTTATCGATTAACAATATTAGCCGCTAATAATACAGGCTATCAAAATCTTACCTTATTAATTTCAAAAGCTTATCAACGAGGCTATATTGGTGATATGCCTGTTGTTGATCAAGAATGGCTAACTATCCATCGAGAAGGTTTAATCATATTCGCTGGTCGTGAAAGTGATATTGGTATTGGTGTTATTCGCGATAATCAAGCGATTATTGATGAGGCGATCACTTACTATTTAGAAAATTTTAATCAACATTTCTATTTTGAATTAGTCCGTACAAATCGCGCCAATGAAGAGTTATTTATTCATAGCGCAATTAAACTCGCTGAACAATATTCCTTACCGGTTGTGGCGACTAATGATGTGCGCTTCTTATCATCTTCTGATTTTGAAGCGCATGAAATTCGAGTAGCTATCCACGATGGTAATACACTTGAAGATCCAAGTAGGCCGAAAAACTATTCATCCGAGCAATACTTACGATCGGAACAAGAAATGTGCAAATTGTTTTCCGATATTCCAGAGGCATTGGAAAATAGTGTTGAAATAGCTAAACGATGTAATGTGACTATTCGACTCGGCGAATATTTTTTACCACAGTTTCCTACGGGTGATATGTCAACCGAAGATTTTTTGGTGCATAAATCACGTGAAGGTTTAGAAGAGCGGCTTGAGTTTCTTTTTCCTGATCCAGAAGTTCGAAAACAGCGACGTCCTGAGTATGATGAGCGGTTAGAAACTGAATTGAACGTAATAAACCAAATGGGCTTTCCTGGGTACTTTTTGATCGTCATGGAGTTTATTCAATGGTCAAAAGATAATGATATTCCTGTTGGCCCAGGACGTGGTTCAGGAGCCGGTTCTTTAGTTGCTTATGCTCTAAAGATAACTGATTTAGATCCATTAGCATTTGACCTACTTTTTGAACGTTTTCTAAATCCAGAACGGGTTTCAATGCCGGATTTCGATGTTGATTTTTGTATGGAAAAGCGTGATATGGTTATTGATCACGTTGCTGATATGTATGGTCGCGATGCAGTATCTCAAATTATTACATTTGGTACAATGGCTGCTAAAGCAGTTATTCGCGATGTAGGACGAGTTCTTGGTCATCCTTATGGATTTGTTGATCGTATTTCAAAATTAATTCCACTTGATCCGGGTATGACATTAGCTAAAGCATTTGAAGTTGAGCCTCAACTTCAAGAGCTTTATGATAACAATGAAGAAGTTAAGTCTCTCATTGATATTGCCAGACAATTAGAAGGGGTAACTCGAAATGCAGGTAAACATGCCGGTGGTGTAGTAATATCTCCGACAAAGATTACCGATTTTTCTCCTATTTATTGCGATCCCGAAGGTCATCACCCAGTAACACAATTTGATAAAAATGACGTTGAATACGCAGGGCTTGTCAAATTTGACTTTTTAGGGTTACGGACCTTAACCATTATTGATTGGGCTATTAAAATGATTAATGAGCGCCGATTAAAAGATGGAAAACCACAAGTTGATATTACTCGCATACCACTTGATGATGAAGAATCGTTCCAATTATTATTAAAAGCTGAGACAACAGCTGTATTCCAACTGGAATCGCGCGGAATGAAAGACTTGATCAGACGTTTAAAACCTGACTGTTTTGAAGATATGATCGCTTTAGTTGCGCTATTTCGACCGGGTCCGTTGCAATCAGGCATGGTAGATAATTTTATTGACCGTAAACATGGTCGGGAGGAAGTATCATATCCTGATATAAATCATCAGCATGAATCACTTAAACCAATTTTAGAGCCGACCTATGGTATCATCCTATATCAAGAACAAGTTATGCAGATTGCTCAGACGCTATCTGGTTATACACTTGGTGGCGCCGATTTGCTTCGAAGAGCAATGGGTAAGAAAAAACCAGAAGAGATGGCCAAACAGCGTTCGGTCTTCAAAGAAGGCGCTGAGAAACAAGGTGTTGATGGTGAACTTTCCATGCATATCTTTGATTTGGTTGAGAAGTTTGCCGGATATGGTTTTAATAAATCTCACTCAGCTGCTTATGCACTCGTTTCATATCAAACATTATGGTTGAAAACGCATTACCCAGCCGAATTTATGGCAGCCGTAATGACTGCTGATATGGATAATACAGATAAAATTGTGGGTCTTGTTGATGAGTGTTTAAGAATGGGGCTGCAAGTAAATCCTCCTGATATTAACAGTGGTCTTTATCATTTCCATGTGAATGATAAAGGCGAAATTGTATATGGTATTGGTGCAATAAAAGGCGTTGGTGAGGGCCCAATTGAGGCTATTGTCGAAGCACGTAATAGTGGTGGTTATTTTAAAAATATCTTTGAGCTTTGTGCTCGAACAGATATGAAGAAAATCAATCGGCGCGTGTTAGAGAAATTAACTATGGCTGGAGCTTTTGATAAATTAGGTCCTCATAGAGCGGCTATTTTGCATAGTATCAATGACGCCATGCAAGCAGCAGATCAGTATGCTAGAGCTCAAACCATTGGGCAAGAAGATATGTTTGGTGTATTAGCTGAGGAGCCAGAACAAGTTGAAAATGCTTATGCTGCTGTTCCTGAATTACCCGAACAAGTATTACTTGAAGGTGAACGAGAAGCCTTAGGTTTATATTTAACCGGCCATCCAGTTACGCAATATTTAAAAGAACTTAATCGATATTCTGGTGGAGCTAGAATAAGTGAAGCGGCTCCAACTGGATGGGGGAAAATGGCAACATTTGCCGGTATTGTTGTTGATGCCAGAGTTCGAATAACTAAAAAAGGTAATAAGATTGGATTATTCACTTTAGACGATAGATCTGGACGAATTGATGGCTTGCTTTTTTCTGACGCATTGGAAAAGTTTGGTCATTTGTTAGTGAAAGATAAAATTTTAATCGTTTCAGGTCAAGTTAGTCATGATGATTTTAATGGCGGATTTAAGATGTCGGTTCGCGATATTGTCGACTTAAAGGATGCTAGGGCTAAGTATGTTAAAGGATTATCTTTAACCTTATCTGACGCTGAAGTTAACCGTCCAATTTTACAGCGATTACAACAAATTATAGAACCTTATCGACATGGTAGCGTCCCGATTAATCTCTATTATCATAGAGAAGATTCTGTGGTACGTCTTCAATTTGGTACAACTTGGCGGATTGTGCCTGAAGATGCGCTAATAATAGAGTTGAAAACTTTATTAGGAAATGAGCGAGTGGACTTTGAATTTGATTAATTAAAAAACAGATTTTTTATTTAATGGTTGCAGTTAACCTATTAAAAGCTAGCTGTGCCATTTGGAATGTTGATGTTCATTAATAATAAATATTGGTGACTTCAATGATTATTACATAGTAAAATTGACTTAATTTTATTTTAATAAATAGTCAGTATACTAAATTTAGTAATGTATTTTAACTAAATACAATTAATACAAGAGGCAATCATAAGCGTTATGAATAATTTTTTGGAATTTGAAAAGCCGATAGCGGAATTAGAAGCAAAAATTAATTCCTTAAAGAATATTGATTCGCAACAAGTTGAATTGGATATCAATTTAGATAAAGAAATTAAACAGTTGAATCAAAAAAGTCGTGAGTTGACTAAGAAGATATTTTCAAATTTATCACCTTGGGATGTAGCTCAATTAGCCCGACATCCTAATCGCCCTTATACATTGGACTATATTAATGAAATTTTTACCGACTTTGATGAGCTGGCCGGTGATAGAGCTTACGCAGATGACAAAGCAATTGTTGGTGGAATAGCTCGTATTGATGACCGACCTGTTATGGTTATTGGTCACCAAAAAGGTCGTGAAACTAAACAAAAAATTTATCGTAATTTCGGTATGCCTGCTCCTGAAGGTTATCGTAAAGCATTGAGATTAATGCAAATGGCTGAGCGATTTAAATTACCTATCATTACCTTTATTGATACACCAGGTGCTTATCCTGGTATTGGCGCAGAGGAAAGGGGACAAGCTGAAGCGATTGCTCGTAATTTACGTGAAATGTCTCGTTTAAATGTACCAACAATTTGTACTGTTATTGGTGAAGGTGGTTCTGGTGGAGCACTTGCAATAGGTGTGGCCGATAAAGTTAATATGCTCCAATATAGCACTTATTCTGTTATTTCTCCTGAAGGTTGTGCGTCTATTCTTTGGAAGAGCGCAGATAAAGCACCAGTGGCGGCTGAAGCAATGAATATGACTGCAGATAAATTAATAAAACTAAAACTTATTGATGCAGTTATCCCTGAACCTTTAGGTGGCGCTCATCGAGATTATAGTGCTGTTGCAGCCTCACTTAAAAAGCAATTATTATCTGATCTTGATGAATTAGGTAGTTTGGAGTTGCCTGTGCTTCTTGAAAGAAGGTTCCAGCGTCTGATGAATTATGGCTATGTAAGATAATTTTAAATTTGGGAAGTTATTGTGAAAAAAGCAACAGGACTACAACGTATTATCAATGCGACGAAGTACTCATTAAAGGGATTTAAATCAGCTATCATAAATGAAGCAGCATTCCGACAAGAATTAATTTTGTTAATTCTTGCTTATATTATTGTAATGCTTATTGATTTTTCTATTTATGAGCGAATTTTATTAGTTGGTTCAATAGGCTTTGTGATGATAGTTGAACTCATTAATAGTGCCATTGAATGTGTGGTTGATAGAATTGGAAGTGAGCGACATGAATTATCTGGTCGAGCAAAAGATTATGGCTCCGCGGCTGTTTTTCTTTCATTACTTTTGACTTTAATATTATGGATTTATCTCTTTGCTTGCCATTTCTTCCCTTAATAGAGATTTTTGAAGTTTTAATAAAAAATGCGAGAAAATCTCGCATTTTTAACTTAAAAATAGCTTAAATTATTCACTAACAAGTTCTTTGATAAGATAATTTCCTGTTTTCTCTGTATCAAGAATGTTTTTTAACCAAGGCATAATTGTTTGCATTTGCTCAGTTAACTTCCAAGGTGGATTAATCACAATCATACCTGAAGCTGTCATTCCCTTCTGATTATTATCGGGTTTTACTGCCAATTCGAATTGTGAAATTCTTTTAATACCTGAATTAATAATTTGCTCAATCATCTTTTGTGTTTGAGTTCTAGAGACAACTGGATACCAAATTAAATAAACCCCGGTTGCAAAACGTTTATATGCTTCAATTAATGCTTTTGGGATTTTTTGATAATCATCTTTTATCTCATATGATGGATCTATCAAAATAATACCACGTCGTGATTCAGGGGGTAATTTTGATTTGAGTTGTGCAAATCCATCTTCTTTAAATACTTTAGCTCGCTTATCTTTACTAAATTCTTGTCTTAATAAGGAATAGTCGGTTGGGTGAAGTTCAGTAAGATTAAGTTTGTCTTGCTCTCTTAGTAATTGTTTAGCAATTAAAGGTGAGCCTAGATAATATTTTAAATTATCGAAAGGATTATAACGCTTCAGAACAGATAAATAGGTGTTAAGTAGTTCTGGCGTATCAGATTGTTGCCAAATTAAATTGATTCCTGATAAAAACTCTACAGTCTTTTCAGCATGTTCACTTTGTAGTAAATAGCGACCAGCGCCAGAATGTGTATCTAAATATAAAAAAGGCTTTTCTTTTTCTTTCAATGCATTAATACATAACGTCAATACAATGTGTTTTAACACATCTGCATGATTTCCAGCGTGATAGCTATGACGATAGCTTAACATGGCTTGTTTAACCTCTCTTGTTCATTTTTTTGCATATAAAAAGTTATTAATGCAAGACTTAAAAGACAAGGTATTTCCATTAACTCTTCAATAAGATCTTTTCTTTCGTTGCTTAGGACTAAAAATTGATGACCAATACGATGATGTTCAGCAATATCTGCAATTCCTAAAAAGAGAAATGCAAAAAAGATGTGCCAGACAGGAATTTTTTCAAATTTATAACGGCGAACTATCTCTTGACGGATTGTCGGTAAAAATATTGTTAAAAAAGGTATTCCAATTAAGATACCAGCAATTATTTTATAGTAGAAACGGGGTACCTCAGGGAAAAAGTCACGCCCCCAGCTGATTCCTCTGCCAAAAAGCATAAACCACCAGAAAATTGTCCAAACCCAAAATTTGTAAAGATTTACATGATTCTTGACCTTTTTAGCATATAAATATGTGTAACAGCACATAAATAATAAGAAAAGAGACTGTAAATGTTCGACCAAGCTAACTGTCAATTTTCCATACAATGGAATGAAAAAGTTACCTGCTATATATAAACAAAAGCTTAAAATCACAATAATTGTGGAACTTTTGTAAAAATGTGTATCAAAATTAGGCATGTTTTACTTCAAAATTAAATAGATATTTTAAGTTTTAGTATAGTACCGCATTTACGGCATTGATAACTAGTTTTATTCTTTCGAATTTTGTTATGTCGTATTGGTGATAAATAATGTTCTTGGCAATTACAAATATAGACATATTCGTTAAGTTTAATATTAAAATTATGAGTAACTTTAGGTTCCTTTTTCATTATTTCAGACATGATATATTGCCATTCTTGTCCATGAGGTTTTACTTTTCCAAATTTTTGAAAGGTAATGAGATGTGCTAATTCATGAGGAACAACTTCATTAATAAATTTTTCTCCATTCTCATTAAGCATTATGCTATTGAGTTGAATTTCCCAGCGAGTTAAAAAAGCGCATCCAGCAACACTACCTTTAGGTTTATAACTGACTTTGGGTTCTTTATAATTAGTATTTAATATATTATTGGCTTGAGTTAAGTGAGTTCTTAAACAAGCCAATACTTGATTATGGAGATAAATTGGAATTCGTTTATAATCCTGCTGCATCTCTAAGAATGGCTGCTTTATCTGTTTTTTCCCAAGGGAATATATCTCGACCAAAATGGCCGTAAGTTGCAGTTTTTTGATAGATTGGTTGGATGAGATCTAGCATTTGAATTAATCCGTAAGGTCTTAAATCAAAAAATTCTTTAATTAAAGATATAATTTTATTATGCTCAATTTTTTCAGTACCGAAAGTATTGACATAAATCGATGTTGGGTTAGCAACACCAATTGCATAAGAAACTTGTAGCTCGCATTTATCAGCAAGTCCCGCTGCAACAATATTTTTAGCAACATATCTTGCTGCGTAGGCAGCGGAACGGTCTACTTTTGAAGGATCTTTTCCAGAAAACGCACCACCACCATGACGTGCTGCACCGCCATAGGTATCAACAATAATTTTTCGGCCGGTTAAACCACAATCTCCCATAGGTCCACCAATTACAAAACGTCCTGTAGGATTGATAAAATATTTCGTTCTAGAAGTTAGCCATTCCGCCGGTAACGTTGGTTTAATGATTTCTTCCATGACGGCTTCATGTAGAGCTTTTTGTTCAATACCTTCTGAATGCTGGGTTGATAAAACCACAGTATCAACACCTTGGATTTTTCCGTTTTGATAAATTAAAGTAACTTGGCTTTTTGCATCAGGTCTTAACCACGGGAGGGTGCCATTTTTTCTCACTTCAGCTTGGCGTTGCATAAGGTCATGGGCATAACTAATTGCTGCAGGCATTAAATTAGGCATTTCGTTTGTAGCATAACCAAACATGATACCTTGGTCACCAGCACCTTGTTCCAATGGATTCTGCCTATCAACACCTTGATTAATATCTGGTGATTGTTTACCAATAGCATTTAGAACAGCACAAGAATTAGCATCAAACCCCATTTCTGAGCTGGTATAACCAATATCATTAATCGTTTTTCTAGTTAATTCTTCAATATCTACCCAAGCAGAAGTTGTAATTTCTCCGCCAACTAATGCCATACCAGTCTTTACGTAAGTTTCACAAGCCACTCGAGCTTTAGGATCTTGCTCTAAGATAGCATCTAAAACTGCATCAGATATTTGATCGGCTATTTTATCAGGATGACCTTCTGATACAGATTCTGAAGTAAATAAAAATTCTGACATGTGTTACCTTCTTTAACTTATTTAGAGCAATGCTCTAAATATAATCGTATGAAATACTTATGTTTGGCAGTTTTACCATCTAGACGTCTATTTTAATGATTTATTCTGTAAAAAGCCAGTACTACCTTAAACAAAATTGCTTGCATAAAATTTTAATCAATTTAGGATATGGCTCGATTAATTTTTTAACCTTCGTTAACTGCATATGAATATTGTAAAAAAAACTCCAACAGTATTAGTTTTTGATTCGGGTATCGGTGGGTTATCTATTTATAATGAAATTTACAATAAAATACCCTATTTACGGTATATCTATGCCTTTGATAATGAGATGTTTCCTTATGGTGACAAATCCTCTGAATTTTTAATTAAACGAGTAAGTCATATAATAGATACAATTATAGAATCATATTCAATTGATTTAGCCGTCATTGCATGTAATACCGCAAGTACTATTTGTTTACCTAGTTTACGCTCAAAGTTTTCTTTTCCTATTGTCGGTGTTGTACCTGCAATTAAACCTGCAAGCATAATTACTAAAAATAAATGTATTGGGTTATTAGCGACGAAAGCTACAATTCAAAGAGCATATACAAGTAATTTAATTAAAGAGTTTGCTCCTGATTGTAATGTTAAATTACTTGGTTTATCTGAATTAGCTTATATAGCAGAGAATAAATTACAAGGCATTGATGTTGATATGCAGCAACTTGAGATGCTAATGCAGCCATGGCTCAATCTACCAGTCATTCCTGATACAATTGTGCTTGGTTGTACTCATTATCCATTTATTAAAGATGAACTTAAACTACTTTTCCCTAATACGACTTTTATTGATTCGGGAAATGCGATCGCTTCTCGAGTTTATTCATTACTTAATGAGCGATTTGATCTAAAGAGTGTTACAGCACAATCTTCAACAGACAATATTGTCTTAAGCACATTATGTAACCTACAAGTTGAAAAATTGATGGAAAAATTATCTAAATATAATCTTGATAAATATCAGAGAATTAGTGTATTAGATGATTAAAGCTTATTCGAACGATTAATAAATTGCTGTTTTTCACTTGCCAAAAAAAAAGAAGTGCCTATAATGCGCATCCACTGACACGGCGTCAGCGAAAGCAGGCGATGATGAAGTGGGTGAACAAGATCAAATTTTTTAAAAAAAGATCTTGACGAATAAAAAGGTGTAGCGTAGTATACGCAGCCCTTGAGACAGCAAAC
>NZ_JAFNNC010000009.1:0-90699 GCF_026537005.1 Gilliamella sp. B2785
TTAAAGTTGTTTTACCATGGTCAACGTGGCCGATTGTACCAACGTTAACGTGGGGTTTTGTACGTTCAAATTTTTCTTTAGACATTTATAGTCCCTCAATGTAATACAAATCGGTGGTGAATCACCACATTAACCAAGTATCATATTTAGTTTTAACATAATACTAATTTAAAATTAGCTTTGCATAATAACAGATAAAGCCATCTAGTGACAAGCTTTAAAGCTATCAAATATAATTTTTTTAGAAGTTTAGGAAAGTAACAAGAATGGTGCTGATAGGCAGATTTGAACTGCCGACCTCACCCTTACCAAGGGTGCGCTCTACCAACTGAGCTATATCAGCAATTGGAGCGGGCAGCGGGAATCGAACCCGCATCATCAGCTTGGAAGGCTGAGGTAATAGCCATTATACGATGCCCGCATGTTCAAACTCGGCTACCTAAATGCTTCAATTAGCAATTGCTAACGTTAGATAATGGTGGTGGGGGAAGGATTCGAACCTTCGAAGTGTGACACGGCAGATTTACAGTCTGCTCCCTTTGGCCGCTCGGGAACCCCACCCCGAATCATTATAAACTGTTTACTTAGGAAAATGGTGCCGGCTGCCGGAATCGAACTGGCGACCTACTGATTACAAGTCAGTTGCTCTACCTACTGAGCTAAGCCGGCCTAAGTGCTGCGCATTATGGACTAGAACATTTAACCTTGCAAGCAAAAAAAACATTTTTTTTATTGTTTGCTTAAAAAAAAATCAAAAATATAAAAAAAACCTGAAATATAGACTATTTCAGGTTTTTATTTAATCAAAAATAATGTGTTAAATTATTTCTTTTTTGTTGCTTTTTTAGTCGTTGCTTTTTTCTTAGTTGAAGCAACACCTTTAGCTGCTGTATGTACTGCTACATCTTCGCTGATATCACCTTTATCTTGATATGCACGACCGTAATAAGTATCAAGTAGAATTTGTTTCAATTCTGCAATTAAAGGATAACGAGGGTTAGCACCTGTACATTGATCATCAAATGCATCAACTGCAAGTTGGTCAACTTGAGCTAAGAAAGCTTTTTCATCAATACCAAACTCTTTAATAGAGAATGGAATTTCAAGATCTTTTCTTAATTGATCTAACCAACCAATTAATTTCTCAACTTTCTTCTCGTCTTTGTCTGATGCAGCAGTTAAGCCTAAGTGGTCAGCAATTTCAGCATAACGTCTAACGGCTTGAGGGTAACCATATTGGCTAAATGTACCTTGTTTAGTTGGTTTATCTGTTGCATTGAAGCGAACAACATTACTAATCAGCATTGCATTTGCCACACCATGAGGGATATGGAATGCAGCACCAATTTTATGAGCCATAGAGTGACAAACACCTAAAAATGCTTGAGCAAATGCAACACCAGCTAACGTTGCAGCACTATGCACTTTTTCACGAGCAACTGGGTTTTTAGCCCCTTCTTTATAGCTTGTAGGTAGATATGCTTTCAATATGCTCAATGCTTGTAATGCTTGTCCATCAGAGAACTCGCTTGCCATAATTGACACATAAGCTTCTAAGGCATGAGTTACCGCATCATAACCACCTGCAGCACAAAGTGATTTAGGCATATTCATTACTAAGTTAGCATCAACAATTGCCATATTTGGTGTAATTGCATAATCAGCTAATGGATATTTTTGGCCAGTTGCATCATCTGTTACTACCGCAAACGGTGTAACTTCAGAACCTGTACCAGAAGTAGTTGTCACACAAATTAATTTGGCTTTTTTACCCATATTAGGGAAATGACAAGTACGTTTACGGATATCCATAAAGCGCAATGCTAATTCATCAAATTTTGTTTCTGGATGTTCATAAAGTACCCACATAATTTTTGCGGCATCCATTGGAGAACCACCACCTAAAGCAATAACAGTATCCGGTTGGAATGCTATCATTGAGTCAGTACCTTTACGAACAACACTTAATGTTGGGTCTGCTTCAACATCAAAGAAAGTTTCACAAATTACACCACGCTCTTCAAGTTGATCGGTAATTTGTTTTGAGTAACCATTGTTAAATAAGAATTTATCGGTTACTAAAAATACGCGTTTGGCACCTTGTTCAATTACTTCATTTAAAGCAACTGGAAGTGAGCCACGTTTAAAATAGATAGAACTTGGTAATTTGTGCCATAACATGTTTTCTGCTCTCTTAGCGATTGTTTTCTTGTTGATTAAGTGTTTCGGACCGACATTTTCTGAGACCGAGTTACCACCCCAAGAACCACATCCTAGTGTTAAAGATGGCGCCAAATCAAAGTTATATAAATCACCAATACCACCGTGAGCAGCTGGTTGATTAATTAAAATACGACATGTTTTCATTTTACTACCGAAATAAGCAACACGATCACGATTGCTATCTTGGTCAGTATAAAGAACAGAAGTATGACCCATACCGCCCATTTCAACTAATTTCTCAGCTTTATCTACTGCTTCATTGAAGTCTTTAGCTTTAAACATAGCTAAAGTTGGAGAAAGTTTTTCATGAGCAAATGGTTCTGATAAGTCAACTTTACTCACTTCACCAACAAGCACTTTTGCACCTGCCGGCGCTTTAAATCCAGCTAATTCAGCAATTTTAGTCGCTGGTTGACCAACGATATTAGCATTTAAAGCACCTTTATCATTTAAGATAATACCTTGAACAGCTTTGGTTTCCTTAGCATTTAAAATATAAGCGCCATATTGTTTTAATAAACTACGAACTTCGTCATAAACAGAATCAACAACCACAATAGCTTGTTCTGAGGCACAAATCATACCGTTGTCGAATGTTTTAGACATCAATACTGATGCAACAGCACGTTTTAAGTCAGCTGTTTCATCAATAATTACAGGAGTATTACCTGCTCCAACACCTAATGCTGGTTTACCAGAACTATAAGCTGCCTTAACCATACCTGGACCACCAGTAGCTAAGATAGCTGACACACTATCATGATGCATTAATGCATTAGATAATTCGATAGATGGTTCATCAATCCAACCAATAATATCTTTTGGAGCACCAGCTTTAATTGCAGCATCTAGCACAATTCTAGCTGCTTCAATGGTAGATTTTTTAGCGCGTGGATGAGGTGAAAATACGATAGCATTACGAGTTTTTAAGCTAATTAATGATTTAAAGATTGCAGTTGATGTTGGGTTTGTTGTTGGAACGATACCACAAATAATCCCTAACGGTTCAGCTAAAGTAATGGTCCCATATGGTTCATTCTCAGCGATAACACCACAAGTCTTATCATTGCGATATTTATTAAGAATATACTCAGCAGCAAATAGGTTTTTGATAACTTTATCTTCAACAATTCCCATTCCTGATTCAGCAACAGCTTGCTGTGCAAGAGGGATTCGAGCTGCGGCTGCAGCTGTTGCTGCTGCTACGAAGATTTTATCAACTTGCTCTTGAGTATAAGTAGAATAAGTTTCTTGAGCTTTTTTCACTCGAGTCATTAACTCATTTAACTCATTCATATTGGTTACTGCCATAGATTTCTCCTTGAAAATTAAAAAATAAACTGGGATCGTTTGGCGTCTTCCTTGAACATATTTGTAATAGCAAAACGAAATTGTGGAATATCGTAAATCAGTTTTTTACTTAATACAATAAGATATTTAACAAAAAATGAATGTTCTTTAAAAGAACAAAATTTATTATTACTTTAAGCGAATTAAATTTGAAGATTTTTAAAAAATATAATTAATTAGCTAAAGGAAGCAAAATTGTTTCTTTAGCTAAATTGAATTAAAAATCAAACATTAATTAACTTGTCTAATACATAACTCACAGCCACAAAACCAAAAGTCGCTGTCACGGTAGTAATAGCACCAAATCCGGACTGACAATCCATTTTCTTACTACCTTCAGCTTGATTTTTAGTTGAACAAACCTGACCGTTTGGAGCTGGATAAATTAACTGTTCAGTCGAGAAAACACACGCTATGCCATACTTACCTTTACTATCTTTATTGAGTTTATAATCATTTTTTAAGCGCTCACGCAATTTAGCCGCTAACGGATCTTGAATGGTTTTAGCTAAATCAGCAATTTTAATTTTGGTCGGATCTTTTTGCCCGCCAGCGCCACCAATGGTGATAACTTTTAATTTATTTCGCTTGCAGTGCGCTAAAAGTGCAGCTTTATCACGCACGCTGTCAATGGCATCAATAATAAAGTTGAAGCATGGGTTTTGTTTCGACCCTAAATAATTTGCAACATTATCCGGACTGATAAAATCATCGATGACATTGACGATGCATTGAGGATTGATCTGTAAAATTCGTTCAGCCATAACAGCAGTTTTAGCTTTACCAATATTGGTATTTAACGCATGAATTTGCCGATTAGTATTGGTGATACACACATCATCCATATCAATTAAGGTAATTTGCCCAATACCACTACGGGCAAGGGATTCGGCCACCCATGACCCAACACCACCAATACCAATGACACAAATATGAGCTTGTGAAAATTGCGTTAATGCTGCTTCACCATAGAGCCTTGCAATACCGCTAAAACGTTGAAAGTAGGATTCTGATTTCATAATTGATTATCGAAGGTGCTTATCGTCAAACACCCAACACTCCAAAAACTTGTTTACCAATAATAAAGATAATTTGCTTTGCTAACTAATTTATATATAAATAATGTCGATATATTCGTTTTCAAGGACTCTGGATGCAATATATGCTTTCTCATTGCCAGAAAAGTCGATATTAAACTTGATTCACGCTGCATAATCAGCCATGAGATTGCTATTGGCCATTTTTGTACCTCACTGGAAATGTCCGGCTTTTCGATCACTTTAGTCAAATTAGATCAGCAGTTACAATACCTTTACGACCTACCTTGCCAAACCTTAGGAAGGAGAAAATAGAATGAACTTATCACTACTAATAAGATTATCGCCTTACTTGCAACTGTTTGAGATGTAGCCGCTCCACTCCCACATGCAATGATAATCTTTTTCTTAAAGTCTCCCAATAAATAGATTATTTGATGTCGATAATTTAAAAACTTAACGCGGGAAATATCTGGGATTAGTTATACTAAGTTAGTTAGGCAATTGTGATTCTGCTATTAGCAATTTAATAGACAGAATCACAATAAGTATTGAAGGTTATTTAATTTTTGAAAGAGTGAATTGGTGCCGGAATTCGTCCGCCACGATGAATGAAATCAAATGAACTGAATTTACTCACCGGCATCACAGGAGCATGACCGAGTAATCCGCCAAACTCAATATTATCACCCACCTTTAATCCCACAGCCGGAATAATCCGCACAGCAGTGGTTTTGTGGTTAATGACACCGATTGCTGCTTCATCAGCAATAATAGCAGAAATCGTTTCAGCGGAGGTATCACCCGGTATAGCTATCATATCAAGACCAACTGAACACACACAGGTCATGGCTTCGAGTTTTTCCAGATTAAGAGCCCCGCAATTAACCGCATCAATCATGCCGGCATCTTCTGAAACAGGTATAAAGGCGCCACTTAAACCACCGACATGACCACACGCCATTACGCCGCCTTTTTTAACCGCATCATTTAACATCGCCAAAGCTGCCGTTGTGCCATGTGTGCCGACAACTTCCAGTCCCATTTCTTCTAAAATATGCGCAACCGAATCACCAATTGCCGGCGTCGGTGCGAGCGATAAATCTACGATACCAAATTTCACACCTAAGCGCTCTGATGCTTCTTTTCCAACTAATTGCCCCATACGGGTAATTTTAAAAGCAGTTTTTTTAATCGTTTCGGCAACCACATCAAAAGGTTGACCTTTTACTTTTTCAAGCGCACGTTTAACAACCCCCGGTCCACTAACGCCGACATTAATCACACAATCGGCTTCACCAACACCATGAAATGCGCCGGCCATAAAAGGGTTGTCTTCAACTGCATTGGCAAATACAACTAATTTTGCACATGCCATACTGCTATTATCAGCGGTTAACTCTGCCGCTTGTTTGATAATTTGCCCCATTTGCTTAACCGCATCCATATTGATACCGGTTTGAGTTGAGCCAACATTGACCGATGCACACACCCGCTCTGTTTGAGCCAGCGCTTGCGGAATGGATTTAATTAAAATCTCATCACCTTTGTGATAGCCCTTTTGTACTAAGGCAGAAAACCCACCAATAAAATTAACACCAACGGCTTTAGCTGCTCTATCAAGGGTTTTAGCAAAGGCAACATAATCTTTATCATCACTGGCGCCGGCAATTAAAGATATCGGCGTGACGGAAATACGTTTATTGATAATAGGGATGCCAAATTCGGAAGTGATTTGATCCCCAACTTTGACAAGATCTTTAGCTAATGTCGTTATTTTGTCATAAATTTTTTGGCGAGCTTTCTCACCATTACTATCGATACAATCAAGGAGAGAAATACCCATGGTTATTGTGCGGATATCAAGTTTTTCTTCCTCAATCATTTTAATTGTTTCGAGGATCTGTTTTGTTTCCATTAGTCCTATCCTTAAGTAAGAAATGTAGAATTAGAATTGAAATTACAAACGATGCATAGCATCGAAAATCTCTTCTCGCTGAATATTTACTTTTACCTTGAGTCTGTCGCCTGTTTGCGTTAACGAAGTTTTAACTTCATCAAATGAGACTTTTATTTTGGATAAATCAAGCAACATAATCATGGTAAAATATTCATCCATAATCGTTTGGCTCACATCTAAAATATTGATATCTAATTCAAACAGCTTTTGACTAATTCCCGCAATTATTCCGGTTTGGTCTTTTCCAATGACAGTTAAGATCGTTTTCATCACATACTCCGCACAAAATTCACACAATTAAAAGATATTTATTGAGTTGATTATAATAACATCTTCAAAAATTATCGAAATAGGAGTAGATTGTTTTTTTCAACAAAAATAAAAATATCATTAGAATAAATTGAAAGGGCGAAGTTATGATAAATTTCCAAAAATCCAATAAATTGGATCATGTCTGTTACGACATTCGTGGACCTATCTTAGATCATGCAAAACGACTTGAAGAAGAAGGTCAAACTATCCTTAAACTCAATATTGGAAATCCCGCCCCTTTTGGTTTTGCCGCCCCTGATGAATTATTGGTTGATGTCATTCGTAATTTACCTTCTGCGCAAGGATATTGCGATTCAAAAGGGCTTTACTCAGCTCGTAAAGCCATTATGCAACACTATCAAGCCAGAGGAATTACCAATTTAGATATTGAAGATATCTATATCGGCAATGGTGTGTCGGAACTGATTGTGCAATCGATGCAAGCACTACTTAATAGCGGAGATGAAGTTTTAGTGCCTATGCCTGATTACCCATTATGGACAGCGGCAATTAGTTTATCCGGTGGCAATGCCGTTCACTATTTGTGTGACGAAGAGGCCAACTGGTCACCAGATTTAGAGGATATAAAACGAAAAATCACCCCCAAAACTAAAGGGATTGTGATCATTAATCCTAATAATCCAACCGGCGCAGTTTATAGCAAAGAAGTGTTACTTGAGATTGCCGAAATTGCTCGCCAACATAATTTGCTTATTTTTGCAGACGAGATTTACGATAAGATTTTATACGATGATGCCGTGCATCATTCGATTGCCGCCCTTGCTCCTGACTTATTTGTTGTTACCATGAGTGGCTTATCAAAAACCTATCGAGTAGCAGGCTTTAGACAAGGCTGGATGGCGCTTTGTGGACCTAAACAGCATGTAAAAGGCTACATTGAAGGATTAAATATGCTCGCCTCGATGCGTTTATGCGCCAATGTGCCATTACAACATGCTATTCAAGGCGCATTAGGCGGATATCAAAGCATAAATGAATTTATTGTGCCCGGTGGCCGTTTATATGATCAATGTATGTTAGCTTGGCGGTTGTTAAATGAGATTCCGGGCGTTTCATGCACCAGACCACAAGGCGCGTTATACCTGTTTCCAAAGCTGGATCAACAAAAGTTTAATATTCACAATGACCAAAAATTAGTATTAGACTTTTTATTACAAGAAAAAGTATTGTTAGTGCAAGGCAGTGGCTTTAATTGGCACAAACCCGATCATGTAAGAATTGTTGCACTGCCACATACTGGTGATCTTGAAGATGCCATTAACCGCTTTGGTAACTTTTTATCAAGTTATAAACAATAATTAGATACCAATAAAAAAGCGCCAGAATTGGCGCTTTTTATTTAACCAGTAATGTGAATTAATTATCTTTTTAATTCAGCTAATTTATTACGGATATTTTGTGCACGTTTAGATGAAGATGGATGGCTACTTAAAATTGATGATTCACCGCCACCTAATTTATCAAATGCTGTTGCAAGACCAGCTGGATTAATTTTTCTCTTGATTAAATAATCAAATGAGAAGTTATCCGCTTCTTGTTCTTGAGCTTGTGAGAATTGAGCATTGATAACTTTTTCTGCTAATTTACCAATACTTGATTTAGATAATTTAGCAACTGCTGCATTACCTGATGCTGCTGCTGCATCACGAGCAATTTCTGTAGCATAAGCAACTTGGATTGCTTTTTTACTATGACCTAAAGCTACGTGACCTAATTCATGACCTAAAACACCTTCGATTTCGTTGTCATTCATCATATCCATTAGACCGCTGTAAACACGTACACAGCCGTTAGCCATTGCCCATGCGTTAACATCTTTAGTAATATATACTTTATAGTTAACTGGTGTACCGTTTATATTATTACCAAGAGCTTTGGCAATTTTATTTAAACGTTTGGCGTAAGCACTTTTAGCTGGAGCAATTTTTGATTGAGCATCCATTTGTGCACATGATTTTTGGCTTAATGCTTTCACATCATTATCACTGAGTGTTGCCGCTTTCAAACCTTTCATGCCAAGACTAGTTAAATCGTTAGCACTCATGTTTTTACAACCAGCTAACGACATAGCTGCAACTAAAGGTAGTGCAACAAGCAAAGTTTTTTGATGTTTTTTCATACTCTTTTCCTTATATTAACAAATTTTACTTTTTTCTAACTTAAAGCTAGATTTTTTGAATTTTAACGCAAATTTAATAATAATCAACAAATAATTACTTGCTTAGTCATTATTAGCACTTTAGACTAGTGCCTCATTTTTTGAGGAACACAAATATGCAACTGTCAGATTTTGATTTTACACTCCCAAAAGAACTGATTGCAAAATACCCATCAGAAACAAGAAGCTCATGCCGATTATTATCACTTAACAGCCGTACGGGTCATATTGAAGATAAAGTATTTACTGATATCACTGATTACATCAATCAAGGAGATTTACTTATTTTTAATAACACAAAAGTGATTCCGGCTCGAATATATGGAAAAAAAGCATCTGGTGGAAAAATTGAAATATTGATTGAACGTTTATTAGAAGATAATCGAGCTCTTGCACATATAAAAGCATCTAAATCACCTAAAGCAGGTGCTGAACTCATTTTAGGTGAGGAAAATAATATTAGCGTTACCATGCTTGCTCGCCATGATACTTTATTCGAATTACAATTTCCTGATGATGTACTTAAAATTTTGAATGAAATTGGACACATCCCTTTACCACCTTACATAGATCGACCTGATGAGGCTCAAGATCGTGAGGTATACCAAACTGTTTATAGTAAAGTGCCTGGTGCAGTTGCTGCGCCAACAGCAGGTCTTCATTTCGATGAGCTTTTATTAGAAAAGCTTAAAAACAAAGGTGTCGAAATGGAATTTGTAACGTTGCATGTCGGTGCAGGTACATTTCAACCAGTAAGAGTTGAAAATATTGAAACGCATATCATGCACGCTGAATATGCAGAAGTACCAGAATCAGTTGTGAAAGCAGTTTTAGAATGCAAAGCCCGAGGAAATAAGGTCATTGCTGTCGGTACAACATCAGTCAGAGCGTTGGAAAGTGCAGCAAAACAATCTGGCAAAATTGCACCTTTTTTTGAAGATACTCAGATATTTATTTATCCAGGTTTTGATTTTAAAGTAATCGATGCACTTATTACTAATTTTCATTTACCTGAATCCACTTTAATAATGTTAGTTTCTGCATTTGCTGGCTATGAAAATACCATGCGAGCTTATCAACATGCAGTAAACGAAAAATATCACTTTTTTAGTTATGGTGATGCCATGCTAATTACTAAATAAGTTATAGCCAATTAAATTTTACCTAAATTTAATTGGCAAAATATAAAATACTAATAATGCTTTAACTTGTTAGTGATGTTATTAATACGATTTATATTAGTTGGATGGGATGTTGGTTGATTTTTAGCATGAATTGGCATTTTTGTTAACATATTAACCAATCCTTTGGGATCTATTTTTTCCTTAGCTAATAAATCAAAAGCATAATTATCTGCTTCAACCTCATATTGATGGGAAATTTCTTCTTTTACCATAATCACTATTTCATTGGATTTATCAGTAATCTCAATATAAGGCGCTTGTCTAAATAAACTTATTCCGTGTTTTAGTGCAATATGAGCCTGTTCATGAGCAATCACTGCTTGTAACTCATCATCTTCAAGTAATCTCATCAATCCACTATTTATTCGAATACAACCATTAGCTGTAGACCAAGCATTAGGTTCACTATCAAGGTAAACTTTGTAACTTAATTCAATATTATTTATTTTTTTAGGTAACTTATTGGTAAGATTGGATAATCTATTACTAAGAAAATGATAATCGGGTGCAATAATTGCCTTCTTATCATTTTCAATGCAAGCTTGTTGGCTAATAGCTAATATATCAGAGTCAGATAATGTTTTAATTCGTTCAGATGAAATGATAGTTGGCTGTATTTGATTTTGACATCCAACTAACATTACTACAAATAAGAAAATAATATATTTCAAAAGCTCAAAGATCCTTATAGATATTGTCTATTTAGGTTTAGCACGATAAACTACGCACCGCAAAAATAATACGATAGCGTATTATATCAATAATTAGCGCCAAACTGTTTATTTGGTCGCAAGAGGTTAACACAAAAAAATGAAATTTGAACTAGATAATACTGATGGCTTAGCTCGTCGTGGACGAATGAAGTTCGATCGTCGTGGTGTTGAATATACAGTTGAGACACCTACATTTATGCCAGTTGGCACTTATGGTACCGTCAAAGGTATGACCCCAGAAGAAGTCGCTGCAACAGGTGCACAAATTTTATTGGGTAATACTTTCCATTTATGGTTAAGACCTGGACAAGAAATTATGCGTAAGCACGGTGATTTGCATGATTTTATGCAGTGGCCAGGCCCGATTTTAACCGACTCTGGAGGATTCCAAGTTTTTAGTCTTGGTGATATTCGTAAAATTAAAGAAGAAGGCGTCTATTTCCGTAATCCTATCAATGGTGATTCAATCTTTTTATCACCTGAAATTTCAATGGAAATCCAATATGATCTTGGTTCTGATATCGTCATGATTTTTGATGAATGTGCCCCGTTTCCTGCCGAGTGGGACTATGTCAAAAAATCAATGGAAATGTCTCTACGCTGGGCAAAACGTAGTCGCCAACGTTTTGACGAATTGGGCAATAAAAATGCCTTATTTGGTATAGTACAAGGCGGTATACATCAAGAATTACGTGATATCTCGATTAAAGGATTAACCGAAATTGGTTTTGACGGCTATGCCGTTGGCGGATTAGCGGTGGGTGAGCCGAAAGCCGATATGCATCGTATCTTAGAAGGAACTTGCCCACAATTACCAGCTGATAAACCACGTTATCTAATGGGTGTTGGTAAACCTGAGGATTTAGTTGAAGGTGTTCGTCGTGGTATTGATATGTTTGATTGCGTGATGCCAACTCGTAACGCACGTAACGGGCATCTGTTTGTTACTAATGGAGTCATTAAAATACGTAATGCCAAATATAAAGATGACACGACCCCACTCGATCCTGAGTGTGATTGTTACACCTGTAAAAATTACACGAAATCGTATCTTCATCATTTAGATAAATGTGGAGAAATATTAGGGGCAAGACTCAATACCATCCATAATTTACGTTATTATCAACGCTTAATGGCTGAAATTCGTGAAGCGGTTGCTAATCAACGTTACGAAGCATTTGTCATCGAGTTTTACCAAAGAATTGGCAAAACCCCCGCTCCTTTCACAAAATAAAAATTATCATTATAATTTTTAGGGGTAACTATTGACACATCGAGGTTAGCGCAGTATTATGCGCATCCTAACGGCGAGTAGCGCAGCTTGGTAGCGCAACTGGTTTGGGACCAGTGGGTCGGAGGTTCGAATCCTCTCTCGCCGACCAATTTAAATAAAAAAGCCTGCTCATTGAGTAGGCTTTTTTTATTATCTCTTTTATTATTTTTTATTACAAACTAGCTCGTGATTTTATGATCGGTAAAAACTCCGTGCTTTCTGATTTAATTGGCTCCCCATTTTTTAATTTATTTAGCAATAACGCCGCTGTGTATTCGCCAATTTGTTTAGACGGTAACGCAACAGTGGTTAACGGCGGAAAGCAGACTTCACTAAACTCATTATCACCAAAACCGCTGACTGCCAATTGATAAGGAACTCGAATATGTCGCCGTTGACACTCATATAGCACACCGCAAGCTAATTCATCGGTGGTACAAATTAACGCATCAACCTCAGACCAGTTTAACAAAATATCGGCAAGCAACTGTGCGCCGGTACTAAAGTTCGCTGGTTTGGCTGCATGAATGATACGATGAGTCGGCAAGTGATAATTGAGCATCGCTTTATGCCAACCATGTAAACGCTGTTGAAATAGATGATATTGCTGATTTGCACAAAGTAAGGCAATATTTCGATACCCTTTATTAATCACATGCTCTGTTAATTTATACATCGCTAAACTATCATCATAGCCAACATCGACATCGATTGATTCATCATATTTTTTACCAATATTCATTACGGTGATTGTTTTATTTTGAACAATTTTTTTTATAAGTTCATCATTTTCAACATAAAACAACAAGACAGCTTCAAGATTATGGCTATAAAGTGTCTCTAATAATTGGGACTCTTGTTTATGGTAATGATAAGATTCAATGATAAGCGTGGTATACCCCTCTTTAGCTAACTGTGTCTGTAGCGAATCAAGCAATATTCTTACAGAATAATCATAAATTCGAGTGGTAATAACGGCAATCACTCGATTGGCGCTGGCTGATGCTAATAAACTGGCGGCGACATTCGGCTTGTAGCCCAATGTCTCAACAGCTAATTGAATTTTATGTCTAAGCTTATCTGATACCCTTTCCGGCGTGCGTAAAGCCCGAGAGACCGTCATTGTTCCCACGCCAGCATATTTAGCAACATCAAATAAAGTAATCTGCCCTGTATTTCGACGTTTTTTAGTATCCTGCATCTTTCATCCCGATTGAATTTGATTTATATATTCATTTACGCATACAATTTTTTTTGTAAAGATAGTACGATTACTCAATAATCATCTACAATGCATCAAGCAGTCTATAGCTAAATTCTGACTTTTTTCTTTCTAATTCTAGTATGTCAAAGCGGAATAGTTTAGAATTAATACATTAAAAATGTTATCTATGTCACACAATCAAAGAAAATTTTTCTAACTTTGATAGCGCTATCACATTTCTGACAATTTTTGATTTCTATTATTACTTAATATGATAATTTTCTAACCGATTATCAAAATGATTAACGGCCTTAATGGAGGTAAAATGTTAGGTACATGGTTAACTAATGAAACAGTCAATGTTGTTGATTCAGTCGAAGATTGGCAAGAAGCGATAACACTTTGTGCTGAGCCATTATTAAAGAATAAAACAATTACATCAGATTATATTAAGGCTATTTTTGAACTACACAAATCAATAGGACCTTATTATGTATTGGCACCCGGAATTGCAATGCCTCATGCAAGGCCAGAACAGGGCGTAAACCAATTAAGCCTATCGATGTTACTAGTTAAAGAAGGCGTTAAATTTAATTCAGAAGAAAACGATCCAGTCTATTTAATCATTCTATTAGCCGCTAAGGATAGTACCAGCCATATCGAAATGTTAACTCAATTGGCGGCACTGTTTGGCGAATCTGACGATATCCAGAAAATTTTCAATGCACAAAATCGTGATGAAATTTTGGCGGTTATCAAACAATATTAATTTCCAACGTATAAGTAAAAGGATAAACAATATGAAAATTATGGCAGTTTGTGGCTCAGGCCTTGGTAGTAGTTTTATGGTAGAAATGAATATCAAAAAAGTACTCAAAAAATTAAACATTGATGCAGAAGTCACTCACGCTGATCTAGCGTCAGCAACACCCGATCAAGCTGATTTGTTCGTGATGACAAAAGATCTAGCTACCAGCTCAGGAATTCCAACCGAAAAATTAGTAGTATTAAATAATATTATTGATATCAACGATTTGGAAAAGAAACTCGTTGAACATTTTGCCAAAAACTAAGCAAATTTTGAGGTGTTACTATGATTCAGGAAATAGTAAAATTTATTGTTGATATCCTAAAAGTTCCAGCGGTACTTGTTGGTTTAATCGCAATGGTAGGATTATTGGCTCAGCGTAAATCGTTTGCCGATACGGTTAAAGGAACCATTAAAACTATTTTAGGTTTCTTGGTATTAGGCGGTGGTGCAACAGTACTCATCAGTGCCATTACCCCATTAGGCTTAATGTTTGAACAAGCATTTGAACTACAAGGAATTGTTCCCAACAATGAAGCCATTGTTTCAATGGCATTAAATGAGTATGGCACAGCAACTGCTTTAATTATGGCGTTTGGCATGATTGCAAATATTATCGTTGCTCGATTTACTCGTTTAAAATACATCTTTCTAACAGGTCATCACACTTTTTATATGGCTTGTATGATTAGTATTATTTTAACTGTCTCAGGGTTTAAAGATTGGCAATTAGTCTTTACTGGCGCATTAGTTTTAGGGCTAATTATGGCGTTTTTCCCAGCTTTAGCTCAACCACAAATGCGCAAAATTACTGGTAATGACGATGTCGCGTTTGGTCACTTTGGTACACTAGGTTATGTCTTAGCTGGTTGGCTTGGAATGGCAGTTGGAAAAGGATCTCGTTCAACCGAAGAGATGAATTTGCCAAAAAACTTAAGCTTCTTACGTGACAGTTCAATTTCAATCTCGTTAACCATGATGATTATCTACCTTATTTTAGCTGTATTTGCCGGTTCAAATTATGTTGAAAGCAATCTTAGCAGTGGTGATAATTATTTAGTTTATGCCATTATTGAGGCAATTACGTTTGCCGCAGGCGTCTTTATTATATTGCAAGGTGTACGCTTAATACTTGCTGAAATTGTCCCGGCATTTACAGGGTTTTCTGAAAAGTTAGTCCCAAATGCAAAACCAGCTTTAGATTGCCCTGTCGTCTTCCCTTATGCCCCTAATGCCGTATTAATTGGCTTTTTATTCAGCTTTTTAGGTGGATTAGTCGGATTATTTGTTCTAGGTCAACTTAACGCTGTGCTCATTTTACCGGGCGTGGTTCCACATTTCTTCTGTGGTGCAACTGCTGGTGTATTTGGTAATGCAATGGGTGGACGTCGAGGCGCAATGCTTGGCGCATTTGCTAATGGTTTATTAGTGACATTCTTACCTGTGGTATTATTACCTGTGTTAGGATCACTTGGTTTTGCCAATACAACGTTTTCTGATGTCGATTTTTGTGGTGTAGGCATTTTACTTGGTAATATGGCAAAATGGTTTAATAAAGATGTTATCATGATGATTATTGTTGGTATCTTCGCTTTATTAGTTGTGTATAACTATGTAGCTAAACCGAAAAGCGATACCCATAATGATTAATAGATAATATTGTATAGATTAAAATCCATCTAATTTGCCAGACTAATCAGTCTGGCAATTTTATAAAAATAGTCATTGTATAGTTGTTTTTTAAAGGAATAAAAAATGAATGATAACCAACAAAATGGAATTTATGTCACTGAAGATATTTATCTAAAAACCGCAACGGTTTATTATGCTAATATCACATTATTGATTCAAATCGTATTTTGTTCAGTCAATTTATGGCATGGCCAAACAAATGCGAGTCAGATACGGCTAACTTTTTAGCAGATTGTTTTATCAAACATCAACAAGATGAAACTAAAACCTATGTCATTTTAAATAATAACATACCAGTTGGATTACTTTCCTTTAACCACATTGATAAAAGCAATAAAACAGCTTATATAGGCTATTGGCTAGATAGCAAAGCACAAGGTAAGGGTATTATTACACAAGCTATCCAAGCACTCACACATTATTATGCGATAAAAAAACTTATTAAACGTTTTGTCATTAAATGTTCTGTCACTAATTTAAAAAGTAATCAAGTCGCTAAGCGTTGTGGTTTTGATTATGAAGGAACACTTAAACAAGCAGAATATCTTAATGGCACTTATTATGATCAAAATATTTATAGCTTAATTTCAAGTTATATCTAAATTTAAAAAAATAAACCGACAATAGTCGGTTTATTGAATGTATTTATTAAGGAATATATTTCAATTAATGATATAACCATACACAATTAATGCAGTTATAACGATTAAAGTTCCACAAGCAATAACGTATTGTGTTTTGACACGATATCTTTTCATTTCACCAAGTGAAAGCTCTTTATTATGATTTTTTCTGTAATAATAGTAGTACAAAGGTAAACCTATCAATGTCAAACAGATTGAAGCAATACCGTTTACAGTTTGATAAATCAACATACCATAAATAACATAAGCTGCTCCGCTTATAGCCACAATGGGAATAATAGGATAACCGATAACTTTATAAGGCCTAGCCACGTCAGCATATTTTTTTCTGGCAATAATCACGCCAACAAAAGTAAGTAGATAAAATACCCAAATCGCAAACATTGAAATCTCAGATAACCGATCAGCATCTAGTAATATTGAATACAAAAATGAAAAAATGACCAAAACAATAATGGCATTAACCGGAGAACGGCTATCTTCATCAATGGTACTTAAAAAACGTGCTCCAATAATTGTACCTCGTTCCGCCATACTAAACATAGTTCGCGATAACGTCATGATATAACCATTGATACCGCCTAAAATTGAAACCATAATGCCAACTGCAACTAAATTACCACCTAAATGTCCAAACATTCGTTGTGAAGCCACCGCAGATGCATCGTGTCCAAGCGTAACCATCTCTTTTACAGGAAATATTTTGAATAATGCAATATTAATACAGGCATAAACTATTACTAAAAATATAATGCCGAGAATAATGGCTTTGGGTAACACTCTTGATGGATTACGAATTTCACCAGCAACGGACGCTACTTGCGCCCAACCATCATAAGCAAACAAGGTTGCCAATATTGCTACTGCAAATGGCGCAGTAGTTTCAATTCCTTGGCCGCTTGAACTAAATAATGCAACTTGACCATTACCTTTCCATAATCCAAATATTGCTAACAACAAAATTGGAATGAGTTTACAAAAAGTAGCGATGGTTTGCAGATATCCAGCTTGTTTAACCCCTATTGAATTGATACATGCAATGAACCCCAAAACCCCAGCACTAACCGCCAATCGATAAGAATCATTGATATCAAATAATAAACAACAAACTGAGCTAAAATATCCTACCAATGCGCCTACTAATGATGGCGCAAATAAAACGGTTATCATCCAACCATATAGATGTGAAACTTTTGCACCATAAATCTTTTCTAAATAAACCAACATGCCACCTGTTTTCGGGAACATAACGCCCAATTCACAGAGTGTTAAACCACCACAAATAGAAAAAGCACCACCGATTATCCAAGCTAACAAGGCAAAATTATAATCCCCAGCTACTTCTAGTACCGCTGGCGGTTTCATAAAGGCACCAGCCCCTAAAACCATTCCAACAACTAGTGATAGTGCAGAAAGTAAACCCAAATCTTTCCGCAAATTATTCTCTAAATTGTGCTCAGACATAAACAACCCCTTAAATCTATCAATTAAGCAAGCAAAATTGGCTTATGATAGGGTTTTATTTATAAAACACAAGAAAGATTATTCTTAATCTAAAAAAAGTCATACAAGTTATAAAATAGTTAACATTCTGTTTAATAAAAAAGTCAGCATAAAGCTGACTTTTAACAATTCAATGATAATGATTATTTTTTCTTCATTTTCATATCGATAACCATACGACCACGAATTTTACCCGCTTTCATTTCATCAATCATATTATTGATATCTTCAAATGGGCGTTTTTCAACTATTGGCACAACTTTACCTTCAGCACTAAAACGAAATGCTTCGGCTAAATCTTCACGTGTACCAACTAGCGAACCTAAAACTTGAATACCATCTAAAACTGTCTTAGGAATACTTAAATCCATTGTTTCAGAAGGGAGACCTAATGCAACAACACGACCTAATGGACGAACAGAACCTATAGCCTGATTAAATGCAGTTTTAGTAACTGAAGTCACAACTGCACCATGAACACCACCACCTGTATGCTCTTTAATATAGGCACCAACATCTTCCACCTTTTTAGGATTAACAACTAAATCAGCACCAAGTTTTTTACACAATTCTAACTGGCTATCACTGTTACTAATAGCAACAACTTTGTTATTAAAAACATTCTTACCATATTCAATAGCCAAAGTTCCAAGACCACCAATTCCAAATACTGCGAGCCATTGACCTGGTTTAGTATCAGCTACCTTAATTCCTTTATAAGTGGTAACCCCCGCACAAGTTACACTTGTTGCTTGAGCTGGATCTAATCCATCAGGGACTTTTACCGCATAATCAGCTTTAACAATACATTGCTCAGCCATACCGCCATCAACAGTATAACCAGAATTTAATGCACTACGACAAAATGTTTCGTTACCGGAAATACAATATTCACAAGTACCACAACCTGCATGAAACCATGCAATACTGACACGATCACCAACTTTCAAGCTTTTTACATCAGGCGCAATTTTAGTCACGATACCGACACCTTCATGACCAATTACACGACCAGGTTTTTTACCGAAATCTCCAGCTGCAACATGAAGATCGGTATGACAAAGTCCACAATATTCAACCTCAACTAAAGCTTCCCCCGCTTCTAAAGGACGTACAGGAATATCTTTAATTTCAACTTGACCATCGCACTCTTGTCTAATAACTGCAGCTTTCATTTGTTTCTCCTAGATAATTACAATTTAAAAACATAACTGCTTTTATTTTAGCCTATTTATTTAGAAAAAATATGCGCTATTTCACAATTATCAATAAAAATGAGAATTATTTTTAATTTATTGTGTATATGCGATATTTACCCTAAACATCTTAAAAAACTGGTGATCATAAAAATTCTACAAGTTAGCCTCGCGAGTAAATATATAACTAAAAGTAATATAAATATGCGATATCGGCATTTCTCAACTTTACTAAAAATTTTTATAGTTAAATCCTAAAAATTTTCATTGTTATAAATACCGAAAATATGGTGACAACAAGGAGCATACATGAAATTATTCAATATAAAACAGACATTTATTATAGGACTACTCTCAATTTTGTTGCCATTTTATTCGGTGGCGGATGAAAAAACACCGCAACGAGGTGGAACACTAGTTGTCCATTATTCAGGAGAACAAAGAGTTCTCAACCCTGCTTTACGCGCTTCAACGGGGGTATATGAAGTATCAGGAAAAGTAGTTGAATCATTAGTTGATCTCGATGCAGATGGCCAAATTGTTCCTGTTCTTGCTACATCATGGACTTCCTCACCGGATGGAAAAACAATAACATTCAAATTACGCGAAGGTGTCAAATGGCACGATGGTAAACCCTTTACATCACAAGATGTAAAATATAACGCATTAGAATTTTGGAAAAAAAGATTAAATTTCTCAACTGCATTACAACTTAATTTAACCTCTGTCGATACACCTGATGACCATACAGTGGTATTCAATTATTCTCGTCCAATGCCATTAGATTTACTATTAAGAGCTTTAGTTGATCTTGGCTATGTTGTTCCCAAACATTTGTACGAAGGTACCGATGTATTAAATAATCCTTATAACACCGCACCCGTAGGGACTGGGCCATTCAAGTTCGTTGAATATCAACGAGGACAACATATTATTGTTGAACGCAATCCTGATTATTGGCGAAAAGGATATCCTTATTTAGATAAAATAATCTGGCGCATTATTAACGATAACTCTTCAGCATCAGCTGCACTTGAAAGTGGACAAATTGATTTAAGTGCATACTCAAAATTAAGCCTTGCTGATATTAATCGATTCAAACAAAACTCAAAATTTGAGGTTTTAACAAAAGGTTCTCAAGCAAATATTTTCAATAATACTTTAGAATTTAACTTCCGCAATCCGATCATTGCTAACCTAAACGTTCGCAAAGCAATTGTTCAATCACTCGATATTCCTTTCTTCATCGATGACTTTTTATACGGATTTGGTAAGCCTGCAACCGGTATTATTCCATCATCAAACGTTTTTTACCCTAAAGACAGTAAAATTGTTTACCCTTTTGATAGAGAAAAAGCTGAACAATTATTAGATGAAGCGGGTTATCCACGAAAAGCTGACGGCACTCGTTTTACCTTAAAATTAGTCCATATTAATAATGGTGAAGATGTTCCACTTTTTGCAACATTTATCCAACAATCTTTAGCTGAAGTCGGCATTAATGTGGTTATCGTTAATCTCGACACTGCTGGCGCTTTAAATGCCGTTTATAAACTCCACGATTTTGATATTGCAACAGGATGGCACCAATATAGAGGCGATCCAGCAGTATCGACAACTGTTTGGTTACGTTCTGGCAGTCCTGAAGGAGCGCCTTGGACAAATCAATATGGCTGGAAATCAGATGCTGTCGACCAATTAATCGATAGTGCCGCAACTGAAATAGATCCAGTCAAACGTAAAGCACTTTATGGTCAACTAGTTGATGTCGTGAATACTGAACTACCACTCTGGTTCGCAACAGAACGTGAATTCATCTCAGTGATTAATAACAAAGTACACAATCATCATAATACAGCACGTTGGCCATCAAGTAGTTGGTTTGATGTATGGATAGAACACTAAGTTAAGGTGAAATGATGACGCATATACTGACTTTAGCACTTAGACGATTATTAACCACGATTCCAGCACTGGTTATCATACTAATCGCGCTATTTTTATTATTGCAATTGGCGCCTGGCGATACAGTGGATGCTTTACTTGCCCAAATTGGTGGTGCCGAGTCAAGCGTTATTGATGAAATGCGTCATCATTATGAACTTGACCAATCAACAAGTTCAAGATTAATCAATTATTTATGGCGATTAGTACATCTCGATTTAGGGCAATCAGCGATCTATAACAAACCTGTCAGTCATATCATTCTGGAACGTTTACCGGCTACATTATTGTTAATGGTTTGTGCAATGCTATTAGCATTTACTTTCGGAACAATTCTCGGCATTTTATCTGCTCAAAAAGTGAATCGTTGGCCAGATACACTCATTTCAGTATTGGGGCTAATTTTTTATTCAACACCTTCATTTTGGTTAGCTCTCATGGGAATTGTCTTCTTCTCAATTTATTTGAATTGGCTACCACCCAGTGGGTTTGGCAGTATCGGCGAATCATTAACGGGTATTTCAGCATTTTTTGATATTGCATGGTATTTAATCTTACCAACTACCACCCTAGCTTTAGTTTATCTAGCAATCTATTTACGCATTATGCGCGCTTCATTACTTGAAGTATCGACCTTAGACTTTGTAAAAACAGCTAAAGCGAAAGGATTAAGTAGCCGCCAGATACTGGTTAATCACATACTACGTAACGCCATGTTACCAATGATAACACTAATCGGCCTACAAGCAGGCACCATGTTAGGCGGTTCGGTGGTTATTGAAACCATTTTTGCCATCCCTGGATTAGGACGTCTTGCCTATGATTCTGTAGTACAAAGAGATCTAAACACTTTACTTGGCGTAGTATTTGTTTCAGCAATACTCGTTATCATTATTAATTTTATTGTCGATATGCTTTACGCAAAGCTCGATCCACGCATTACAGGACATTAATGATGGCGATATTAAAAGACTATTTCCGTAGCCCAATTGCTAGAATTGGTACAATTTTACTGTTATTAATTATCATAATTGCATTAAGCGCAGATTGGTTTTTTCCTGGCAATCCGCTTCGCTTAGCGGGTCGCCCATTACAATGGCCTTTTACAAATCCTAAATTTATCCTGGGAACAGATCAGGCAGGAAGAAATATCGCTGCCCAGCTTTTTCATGGTGCAAAAGTATCACTGATTATCGGACTCATCTCAACATTCATAGCAATTATTATTGGTGTGGTTATTGGTGCTATTTCAGGATTCTACGGAAGATGGGTTGACGACATACTGATGCGCCTTACAGAAGCATTCCAGATTTTACCTAACTTTTTACTATTACTCGTTGCTGTTGCGGTATTTGGTTCAACAATCAATATTGTGGTGATTGCAATTGGTGTTGTTTCTTGGCCGCCCGTTGCAAGGTTAACTCGAGCAGAATTTTTATCATTACGCAATCGTGAATTTGTACAGGCGGGAAAAACCATAGGTATGAGCTCAACTAGACTCATGTTTAAAGAGATTTTACCAAACGCATTACCGCCAGTAATTATGTATGCCAGTGTTATTTTATCAACCGCGATATTAATGGAAAGTGCGCTAGCTTTTTTGAGCCTTTCCGATCCCAATATTTCATCATGGGGGAATCTGGTCGGTAATGGGCGACTAGTATTACGTCAACAATGGTATGTTTCAGCTATTCCTGGCATTGCAATATTGCTAACCGTTTTATCTGCATCATTAGTTGGACAAGGAATAAATGATGCACTCAATCCAAGGTTAAAAAAACGATGAATCAAAAAAGACTATCAATTAAAAATTTAACCCTAGATTTGCCTCATGGTTCGGATCGAAAATATGCGGTTAATGATGTCTCACTAAATCTTTATGCTAACGAAATCCTATGTATTGTTGGTGAAAGTGGTTCGGGTAAATCTTTATTATCCAATGCAATCATGGGATTATTACCTGACGGTATTATTGCTTCTCAAGGTGAGATTGATTACGACGGAAACAACTTACTCACTTACCATGATGAACAAATGCGTAAAATTCGTGGTGCGCATATTGGTATGGTTTTCCAAGACCCGATGACTGCGCTAAATCCATTAAAAACCATCGCTAATCAA
Source organism: Gilliamella sp. B2785 (assembly GCF_026537005.1). Taxonomy (NCBI): domain Bacteria; kingdom Pseudomonadati; phylum Pseudomonadota; class Gammaproteobacteria; order Orbales; family Orbaceae; genus Gilliamella; species Gilliamella sp. B2785. Next base: position 23,344 of record NZ_JAFNNC010000009.1, read on the forward strand.
ATTAGTGAAATGTTCACTATCCACACTAAGTTAACTAAACAAGAGATTAATCAGAAAGTTATCCAATTATTAACGGATGTGCAAATGCCCAATCCGCAGTCTGTTGCTAAAGCTTATCCACATCAACTTTCTGGTGGCCAGCGTCAACGTGCCATGATTGCTATGGCATTAGCATTAGAACCCGCTATTTTGATTGCTGATGAACCAACAACAGCTTTAGATGTCACAACTCAAGCATGCATATTAGAATTAATTCGCGAACTACAATCACGCAAAGGTACCGCAGTATTATTCATTACTCATGATTTTGGTGTAGTTGCTGATATTGCAACTCGTATTGCGGTTATGCAGAAAGGACAACTCGTTGAGCAAGGCTTGGCAAGTGACGTGTTAAATTCGCCAACACATCCTTATACACAAGCGTTAATAGCTGCTGTCCCTCCCCTTACTCCTGGTGATGTTCGACGTATTAATAAAGAAATTATTCTTGAAGTGAACAACCTATCAAAAACGTATCACAATCATAGCTTTTTTAAGCAAAACCGACGTACAACCTATGCGGTTAATAATGTTAGCTTTAAGTTACATAAAGGTAGTACTTTAGGCGTTGTGGGAGAAAGCGGCTCAGGTAAATCAACGTTAGCCAGATGCATTATTAAATTATTAGAAATAGACAGCGGTCAAATCAACTTTGAAGATGTAGATATTGCCAATTTAAAAGGGAAAAAACTTAAACAATATTCACGCCATATTCAGATGGTCTTTCAAGATCCCTATGCGTCATTAAATCCACGTCGAAAAGTCGGCGATCAAGTTACGATTGGACCAATACTTCACGGAACAAACAAACACGAAGCAATCAAAAGAGCAAAAGCGTTATTCAACATGGTGGGATTGGAAAGCGAGGCATTAAACCGTTATCCTCATGAATTTTCGGGAGGACAACGACAACGAATAGGCCTTGCTCGAGCATTAGCATTAGAGCCGAAAATATTGATTGCTGATGAACCGGTATCGGCGCTTGATGTTTCAGTTCAGGCACAAGTTCTTGAACTATTAACGCAATTACAAAAAAAGCTGGATTTAACGGTTCTATTTATCACCCATGACCTGCGAGTTGCTGCACAAATTTGTGATCATATTATTGTAATGAAATCAGGAAACATCGTCGAGCAAGGTATCGCATCACAAGTCTTTCTAAATCCGACAGCATCTTATACCAAAGATCTACTTGATGCGGTTCCTGGTAAAGGATGGAATCCACATCGATTAATTGATATGTCTCCCGCTATTCATATTTAAGGAGTGAATATAATGACAACACTTAGTCCACAAATTGATCATGTTGTAATCACCGTATCAGATCAGCTCGATCAAGCAAATTCTCAATATCAAAAACTGGGATTCACAACAACCCCAAGGGGCCACCATTCACTAGGAACAAGTAACAATTTAGCGATATTTACGACCACATATCTTGAGCTTTTAGGTTTTGAACCTCAAAATGCGGGTAAAGTAGATAAAAGTTGGTGTTTTGCTGACGGGCTAACTGGGTTGGTTTTCAAAACCAAAGATGCCAACAAACTTTATCAACAACTAGTTAGCCAAGGTATAAAAGTTGAGGGTGACGGTCCTAAATCCTTTTTTAGACCTGTCGAATTAAATGATGGCACTAAACCTGAGGCGCGTTTTAAAACCGTCAGATTAGACCCTTCCTATACACCAAATGGACAGATCTTTTTTTGCGACCAACTGACCCCGGAACTCGTTTGGCGTAAAGAGTGGCAAACGCACCCAAATGGTGTAATAAATATTAATCAAGTCATTATTGAAGCTCAAAAACCCCGTTCCTCAATTAACTTGCTTGAAAAAACTTTCCCTTCAGCAAACATTATCGAAATTGACGGAGGCGTACGTCTAAAAGCTGAAGATAAATTTATTGATTACCTTACACCAAATGCAATACAGCATCTTTTTGGCTCGTCAGTAAGTAAAGCGAATAACGACCAAGATCGTAAAGTTGCTTTAGGCTTCACAACAAAATCATTAGCGCAAACCCAACAAGCACTAGAAAAAGGAAAAATTAAATACAATTTACAAAATGATACGATTATCGTACCTGCCAGTGAAACATATGGTGTAGTTATGATTTTTAGCCAATTATAAATAGGAACTATCAGTATGAGTAAAATTTTATTTATAGGTAGTGGCCATATGTCTGAAGCGATTATTAGCGCTTTGATAAAAAATAAAACATATGAACCCCAAAATATATTAGTGAACGATATTGTTAAATCTCGCTTAGACTATTTACATTCAACTTATGGCGTTACCCCAACTGGCAAAATCGTCAATGCAGATATTATTGTATTGGGTGTTAGACCTCAAGATGCATGGAGTAAGATAGTTCAACAATTGGATGTTAAAGAGACTGTTATCATTTCAATCATTGCTGGAGTAACAATTGCCCAAATAAAACAATCCTTAAAAGTTGATCTTCCAGTTATTAGAACGATTCCAAATACACTTACCGATACAGGTTTTGGTTATTCAGGTATTGCTACCGACGAGAATGATCAGGCTGTTGCGAAACAAAAATCCGTTACCCAATTCTTCAAAAGTTTTGGTAAACTTGAATATATTGACGAATCACTGCTTGATATTTTTACTGGCTATGCCGTTGCAGGACCGAATTATATTTATTATTTTTATGAATCGTTAGTTGATGCTGGAGTTTTAGTTGGATTGCCCCGAGATATGGCAAAACGCATTGCAATTGAAAATTTACACGGCGCAGCCTCAATGCTTCAATTAAGTCAAAAACATCCAAGGCAATTACTTGATATTAATAACTCGCCAGCCGGAGTTGGAATACATAGTTTGTATGAACTAAATAATAGTGATTTTGCTGCAGGGTTACAACGAAGCGTGAAAGCTGGAGTCATTCGAACTATTGAGCTGGGAAAAAGCAGTAAAATAAGCTAAATATAATTGTTGAGGAACTTAAAAAACCCCGCTCCTCAACTTTTTTTATTATCTATTAAATGTTAAGAGATATCTTTTGCTATATATTTTTGGCTATTATTATTGATTAATAAAAATAGCCCGATCAATGCACCTAACACAAATAATCCAACAACATAAATAGCGGGCGCCATTTTACTTACAAAATCACTAAAAAATGAGATTAGTAATGGCGTTAAGCCACCAGCTATGGCATAAGCCATATTAAATGAGAACGACACACCGCTATAACGCACCTGAGTTGGAAACACTTTAACCATAAAATAAGCAAAAGAACCGACAATTCCAACACTAAAACCTGCTAATGAATAAGTGATAAATAGAAGATTCGGATTATCTAGTGATAGATAAAATATAGCAATCATGATAGCAGCCACGATACAACCAACAACAAGTACTTTGCCCATCGAAAACTTATCCATCATCATACCGTAAAATGTACAACTGATAATCAGTCCGATGATAGCTAATATATTCCCTTGCAAAGCTTCAATTGCTGAATAACCAAATTGCTTTTGTAACAAAATTGGCGTCATTAACATTATCACCATAATACCCGCTGACAACACCCAAGTAAGTAGCATCGATAAAATTGTTTGGGGTAAATATTGGGTAATCACAGTAATTACTGGCAACTTTCTTGATAATTCTTGATTTTTACGCTTTTGAATTTCAAGAAAAATCGGCGTTTCTTTTAGCCAACGACGTAGATACATAGCGATTAAACCGAAAATACCGCCGATAATAAATGGAATTCGCCATCCCCACTCATTCATTTGTTCTACCGAGATACTTTTACTCATTATTGTCGATACCAGCGAACCAAGCAGGATACCTAAACTTAATCCACTAGTTAAAATACCACACGCTAGACCTATTTTATTTTTAGGAACATGTTCGGCAACAAATGTCCATGCTCCAGGAACTTCACCACCAACGGCAAGTCCTTGGCATAATCGCATCATTAACAGTAATAATGGCGCAAAAATACCGATATTGGCATAAGTTGGTAGACAGCCAATAAATAATGTTGGTAAAGCCATCAATAGGATGCTAAGTGTAAACATTCTTTTGCGGCCAAATATATCACCAAAATGAGCCATCACAATACCACCAAAAGGGCGAATCAAATAGCCGGCAGCAAAAATGCCAAAAGTCTGAACTTGACTTAACCATGTAGGCATATTAGTCGGAAAAAATAAATGGCTAATCGTTATTGAAAAAAAGACAAAAATAATAAAATCATAAAACTCTAATGCGCCACCTAATGCTGAAAGTGCTAAGGTTTTATAATCCTGATTATTTAATGTTCTCACATTTTGGGAAATTGCAGAATTTGGCATAATCATCCTTGTAAATAATTGTTTACAATCAGTCTATTAAATTGTACTACTATACAAGAACTAGCTGTTATTTAAAAGAAAATATCTAAAAGCAAACAAAAATCAAAACTAGCACTAAATGATTAATAGTTGGCCATACAAATACCTACAATAACAAAATCTTAACAAATGGAGAGTTCTAAAATGGCAACAAAACGCATTTCTCGTGGAAAATTCAACCGTATGCAACAATTATCTAACCAAGATGGCGTAATTGCAGCATTAGCAATCGATCAGCGTGGTTCAATGGTAAAAATGATGCAAAATGCCGTTGGTCAAGAGCGTTATCACATTGACATGGTTTATGAATTTAAAGAGCTTGTTTCTCAGGAATTAACCAAATATGTTAGTGCCATTTTGCTTGATGAAGAACTTGGTTTCAAAGGTATGGCGGCAAAAAATAAAAATGCTGGCTTAATCATGTCTTATGAAAAAACTGGTTATGATGCCAATACTCCTGGTCGTTTACCCGATATTTTGCCTGAAGATTCATTGCAACGTTTATTGAAAAAAGGTGCTGATGCAGCAAAAGTCCTTGTTTATTATAATCCGGATGATCCTCAAGATATCTTAGATAAAAAACATGCCTTTTTAGAACGTTTAGGCAATGAAGCGAGAGCCGCTGATATTCCGGTATTTGTCGAACCAATTGTCTATGATAATGTGGTGACTGATGATAAAAGCCCTGAATTTGCCAAAATCAAACCTCAAAAAGTGATCAAAACTATTGAGGAATTTACTAAAGATCACTATTACATCGATATCTTAAAAGTAGAAGTGCCAGTTCTATTTAAAAATGTTGAAGGATTTAACGACAATAATCCTGTGGTATATTCCCAAAAACAAGCGGCTGAATATTTTAAACAAGCAAGTGACGCTGCTACACGCCCATTTATCTACTTAAGTGCGGGTGTACCAACCAAAACTTTCCATGAAGAGCTTATTTTTGCTGGCGAACATGGCGCTAAATACAGTGGTATTTTAGGCGGTCGTGCAACTTGGTTTGAAGGCGTGGCAGCATATGCTAACGGCGGTAAAGATGGCTTAAAACGTTGGCTAGATACAACTGGTCGTGAAAATGTTGAGCACCTTAACAAAATCTTAAAACAATACGCAACACCTTGGTATGATGTGTATGGTGGCAAAGATAAGATTGAAATTATTGATCCTGTATTAAGCAATTAATTGATTATTTTTAAAATTTATAACGAAGATTTAATACAAAAAAGAGTACAAGTTTTCTTCCTACTTGTACTCTTATAATTAGCAATTAATTAGCTGATTACTTTTTGATACTCCTGCAAATATCTCCAATTAGATAGCTTTATCAAAAAATAAATTTACTTTACTTTTTTCAGACATGGATTCTAAATATTCTCTGATTTTAGTTGGAAATTTAAGTCCTTTAACACATGTCAAATTGCGTAATATTGGGAACAAACAAATATCATCCCAAGATAATAAGCCATTACATGCATTAGGTGAAGTAATTAAAGATTCAAGTTGAGTAAATAAATCAGCTACCTTAGCGATTAACGAATCAGTCTGAGCAAGACATTCATCAAACGATCCCATCTTTTTACTCTTATTTGTGACAAAATTATCAATAGCATCTTGAGTAGCAAATTCAGCTAAACCAAGTTTGATATAACGCGGACACTCTAACTTATAGTCATATTGTTGAAGTTGTTTTATCAAAGCTTCAATTTTTGGATTTTTAGGTCCTGTTAAAATAGGGCTTCCGCCATAATTGCTATCGATATAAGCAACAATATCCAAACTTTCTGGCATATAGCTACCATCTTCTTTTTGTAAGATGGGTACCATTTTTTCGCCAATCATGCTTTCTGGTGATTTAGCATCATTACTTAGAAAAACATGCTGCTCAACCGGAATATTTTTCAAGCCAAAAATCATTCTTGCACGTACACAAAAAGGACAGTGTTCATAAATAAATAATTTCATATTCGTCTCCTAAAACAATCAATGCCCCATAATAAAAAAGCCAAGACTAAAAACAGCACAAAAACCAATCCAGAGGAATAAAGCGCTTTAGCGTAACCAACCTTCACTACATTAATAAAAGGATAGGGATATTGATTAGTAAAATAACCTCTTGTGAAGATATAAATACCATAAATTAGCATTGACAAAAACGAGCCAACGATAACCTTGAAATGAATGCGTCGAAATGGCCCCCATATTAACCAACTTAATACTCCAGCAATAGGTAAAACGACATGTAAACTCTCATTAGTAAATTGTAATAATGTACTCGGTGGTTTATGAATACTTCTTAATAATAGATTATAGACAATAGCCGTTATAATTACTCCGATTAAACCATTTAATCGAATCACTTTAAATAAATATCGATTACAGTTTGGATTAAAGGCTAACCACAAACAGCTAAATGCCAACATGAGATTAGACAACACGGTAAAAAAACTGTAATAAAAAACCATTCTCCCGATAGGTGTTCCTGGTTGCCAAGGCCGAAGTCGTGTATGCCAATAAATATAAGTTTCAAGACCTATTACCAAAAAAGCATATAGCACAATAAAAAGATTAATATTTCGTTTCAGCATAACTTATTATAAAAAATAACTGATAGTGCAGTATATCGTAGGCTAAAGAAAAGATACAAAAGATTCTTCCAACATAAACTAAAGTGAATAGTTATTAGCAGTTAGTATATAATAGGAAAAATCGTCGAAAAAAGAGTTGGCTTTTAATGTCTGATAAAGAGATATCATCACAAAATAAAATATTAATTGAACAATTTTTAGACTCAATTTGGTTGGAACGAAATCTTTCTGAAAATACTATCGAATCTTATAAACTCGACCTGTTTGCTTTAAGCCAATCACTGCAATCACAGCAAGTTAATTTCATCACTGCTCAATCAATTAATTTGCAGGAATTTTTATTGCAACGCGTTAAAGATGGTTATAAAGCAAGTAGTTCAGCTCGTTTACTTAGTGCGACTAAACGTTTTTTTCAATATTTATATCAAGAAAATTATCGTACGGATGATCCATCAGCTATATTATCATCGCCCAAATTACCCAAAAAGTTACCCAAAGATCTAACAGAATTACAGGTTGATGCTCTTCTTGAATCACCAAGTGTTGATGATCCAATAGAATTGCGAGATAAAGCCATGTTAGAAGTGCTTTATGCAACAGGGCTACGCGTTTCGGAGTTAGTGAATCTAGAGATTAGCGATGTAAGTCTTAGACAAGGAGTAGTTAGAGTCGTTGGTAAAGGAAATAAAGAGCGTTTAGTTCCTTTGGGAGAAGAGGCTATTTATTGGCTTGAATACTATTTCAAATATGCGCGCAACGATCTTTTAAAAAATGGCCCTGTTGATGTTCTTTTTCCAAGTCGATTGGGTAAAAAAATGACACGACAGACTTTCTGGCATAGGATAAAATATTATGCCATACTAACGGGCATTAATATAGAAGCCCTTTCGCCTCATGTACTTAGACACGCTTTTGCAACGCATTTACTTAATCATGGTGCCGATTTGCGTGTTGTACAAATGTTACTTGGGCATAGTAGTTTATCAACTACACAGATTTATACACATGTTGCAACAGAAAGATTAAAACAGTTGCACAGCAAACATCATCCTCGCGCATAGCGGTTCAATAAACTAAGGATAATTGAATGAAAAAATTAGTAATCAGTTTAGGTTTAGCATTGATCTCAACTTCAGTATTAGCCTCTAACACCGATATTACAAAAACAATGGAAAAGTTAGGTTTTTCTAGCAAAGAGATTACAATCGAAAATAACCCAATACAAGGGCTAAAAAGTGTTACCACACCTGATGGTATCTTTTATGTCACTGATGATGGTAAATTCTTAACTCAAGGACCAATCTATAATCTTGAAGGCAGTGAACCAGTAAATATTGCCAACAGCAATAACTTAAAATTAATGAAATCAATTGAAAAAGATGCCATTGTTTATCAAGCTCCAAATGAACAATATGTTATTTCAGTTTTTACCGATTACACATGCCACTACTGTAAATTATTACACGAAAATATTGAGCAATATTTAAATGCAGGCATCTCAGTTCACTATTTTGCTTTTCCACGAGCAGGAGCAGATAGTGAAGTAGGTAAAAATATGCAATCCATTTGGAGTGTAGTTGATCGCAAAGCCGCTTTTGAAAATGCATATAAAGGTAATAAAATTTCACCTGCTAATAGCATGATCCCTTATGTAACACAGCAATTTAACGTTGGTAAAAAACTCGGTATTAGTGGAACACCAGCAATAGTATTACCTGATGGACAACTTGTCTCTGGTTACGTTCCGGCTGATAAATTAATCGAAATTTTAAAAAAGAAATCTAATAACTAGTACTGTATAATTTATAACCTTTAAATTATAGAATACAAAAAATTGTTAGCGCATACGCGCTAACATTCATCATATGAAAGCAGATAAATTAATACATCGTAAATTACCCGAAACGCTACCAGAATTATCAAATGACATTCCGTTATTGTTGCAGCGAGTATATGCATTGCGCGGAATAACGTCTATGCAAGAACTAGACTATACCACTCGTAATCTATGTAACTACGACAATCTAGATGGTACCAATAAAGCTGTTGACATTCTTTATTCTGCAATGAAAAACAATGAGCGAATAATGATTGTTGGAGACTTTGATACCGATGGCGCAACCAGTACCGCATTAACGGTAAAAGCGTTAAAAAAAATGGGGTGTCAATTTGTCGATTATATTATTCCAAATCGTTTTGATGATGGATATGGCTTAAGTATTAACGTCGTAAAGAAAGCAATTTTACAAAAAGCGGATCTTATTATTACTGTTGATAACGGTGTTTCTGCTGTTGAGGCGGTCGAATTTGCAAAACAGTCGAATTTAACCGTCATTATTACCGATCACCACTTATGTCCAGAAAAACTACCTCCTGCGGATGCAATTATCAATCCTAATTTACCAAATTGCACTTTTCCTTCAAAACATTTAGCAGGTGTTGGTGTAGCTTTTTATTTTATGTTGGCATTACGGTCAAAATTACGCAAGGAAAACTGGTTCACCACACATAATTTAGAAGAATTTAATATTGCTAGCTTATTAGACTTAGTTGCCCTTGGCACTATTGCCGATGTGGTAAAACTCGACCTAAATAACCGAATACTAGTCCATCAAGGTGTTAGTCGTATCCGAGCAGGCTATTGTTGTGAAGGAATTAAAGCATTATTAAATATTTCCAGACGAGATCCCCTTACGTTCACCTCAACAGATCTTGCTTATTATATAGCCCCAAGACTAAATGCTGCTGGACGAATGGATAATATGTCTCTGAGCGTAGAATTATTGCTATGTGAAGACTATGATAGTGCAGTCAATCAAGCAGCCGATCTTGATACGCTTAATAGTGATCGAAAATTAATTGAGCAAACGATGTATCAAGAAGCTTTATCCCACGTTGAACAGATACATAAAACTACTTTCCCTAATTCAATAGTGGTACATCATCCTGAGTGGCATCAAGGTGTTATTGGTATAGTCTCAGCACGATTGAAAGACAAATATTATCGTCCTGTGATATGTTTCGCTTCGACAGAAGATGGATTATTGAAAGGTTCTGGAAGATCAATAGATGGTATTCACTTACAAAATGTACTCTATGAATTGAATCAAAGATATCCAGATATTTTGGTTAGCTTTGGTGGTCATGCCATGGCTGCTGGATTAAGTATTCAAGAAAAAGATTTAGATAAATTTAGGGATCTTTTAGAAACAGTGATAACTGAGCAACTTGATTTGAAGGTACTTGAACAAACGATTGAAACCGATGGCGAGATAAATAACGAAGATTTTAATTATTCAATTGCAAAACTACTAAAAGACTCTGGTCCATGGGGTGAAGGATTTATCGAACCTACATTTGATGGCGAATTTATTATTCATCAGCAACGCATATTTGCTGAAAAACACCTTAAATTAGTATTAGAACCCAAAAATGGGGGACCAATAATTGAAGGGATCTGTTTTAATGTTAATTTAACAAAGTGGCCAGACCAAACGATAAAAGAAGCAAAAATTGTTTATCACTTAGATGTAAATGAGTTTCGAGGAAATCAAACCCTAAAATTAATGATAAGACATATTTGGCCTATCGCATAAGCGATTAAGATCGACTATAATTACTAGATTCTGTAAAATCAGATCAGTTAATCATAAAAATAAAATTAGCAATACAATAGTTTTATCATTAGTACATTTTATACAACATTAAGGACAAAAAATGCATATTCATATTCTTGGGATTTGTGGCACATTTATGGGCGGTATTGCATTAATAGCTCGTTCATTAGGTCACAAAGTAACAGGATCAGATAAAAATGTTTACCCACCAATGAGTACGCTGTTACAAAAAGAGCATATTGATATTATTGAAGGAGACGATCCTTCACAATTAACGCCAACTCCTGATCTGGTCATCATTGGTAATGCTCTATCAAGAGGAAATCCTTGTGTTGAATACATTTTGGACAATAACATTCCTTACGTCTCTGCACCACAATGGTTACATGATAATGTACTAAAAGACCGTTGGGTTATTGCTGTAGCAGGTACACACGGCAAAACAACAACGGCTGGAATGGTTAACTGGATTTTAGAAAAACAAGGCTACAAACAAGGTTTTGTTATTGGTGGTGTTCCGGGTAATTTTGAAGTATCAGCAAGATTAGGTGAAGGCAACTTTTTTGTTATTGAAGCGGATGAGTATGACTGTTCATTCTTTGATAAGCGCTCTAAATTCATGCATTATTGTCCAAAAACACTGATTATGAATAATTTAGAGTTCGATCATGCAGATATTTTTGATGATCTTAGTTCTATCCAGAAACAGTTCCATCATCTAGTTCGTTTAGTACCAAGTAAAGGGTTAATTATTTCCCCTCAAGAAGATGTTAATTTAAAACAAGTATTAGCGAAAGGTTGTTGGAGTAAACAATCTTTTACCGAATCTGAAGAAGGTTGGTTAGCAAAGAAAATTGCTAACGATGCCAGCCAGTTTGATGTTTATTACAACAACAAAAAGATGGGTACAGTTAACTATTCTTTAGTTGGTGAACACAATATGCATAATGCCTTAATGGCAATTGCCGCTGCACACAATGTTGGTATAGATCCAGCAGATGCTTGTTTAGCATTAGGATCATTTTTAAATGCTAAAAGACGCTTGGAGCTATATGGTGAGGTCAATAACATTGAAATTTATGATGATTTTGCTCATCATCCAACGGCAATTTTAGCAACATTAGAAGCATTACGCAGCAAAATTGGTGCAAATCGACGAATTTTAGCAGTATTAGAGCCTCGTTCTAACACAATGAAGTTAGGGATTTCAAAAGATGAACTTGCTCCATCATTAGGTCGAGCTGATGAAATATATATGTTCCAACCAGAACAACTACCTTGGTTAGTTGCTGATGTAGTCGATGCCTGTATCCAACCGGCTTATTGGACAGCTGATATTGACTTATTAGTTGAAATGATAACAAAATCAGCCAAACCAACCGATGCCATTTTGATTATGAGTAATGGTGGTTTTAGTGGAATTCATAACAAGATTTTAGAAAGCTTAAAAAAACAACAATTAAGAAAACAATTAGATGCATAACGATTAATCGCACTAAATAATTAATTTTCCTAAATGCATCTGCATATTAAAAGATGCAAAAAAGATTGTTGTAATACTTAAATATGCCACTCTTATTTATAATCCGATAATAGTGGCATCGAGTAATAGTGGTAATGTTTTAACAGTGACTCGGTAAGACTTATAACTTAACATTTATCACTCACTAAAGTAACTTCGGTGAGTGATTACTTACATTGTACAGCAAAAAGCTCACATAATTAGCTCTTCATTATTAACTACAGTGAACAGTAATTGCTAACCCACCACGTGAAGTCTCGCGGTATTTTGCATTCATATCCTTTCCGGTTTCGTACATAGTTTCAATCACCTTATCAAGCGAAACGATAGCTGCGGTAGTGCGTCTTAATGCCATGCGTGTCGCATTAATTGCTTTAACTGCAGCAATCGCATTACGTTCAATACAAGGAACTTGTACTTGACCATCAACAGGATCACAGGTTAAACCTAAATTATGTTCCATACCAATTTCGGCTGCCATACAAACTTGCTGAGGATTACCCCCCAACAATTCAGCCAGACCAGCAGCCGCCATTGAACAAGCAACACCGACCTCACCCTGACAACCAACTTCAGCACCTGAAATAGATGCATTTTTTTGATAAAGTAAACCAATGGCTCCACAAGTTAAAAAATAGCGAATAAAAATATCGGGCGAGACCGGATCGATAAACTTATCATAATAGGCAAGAACGGCTGGTATTATGCCGCAAGCGCCATTGGTAGGAGCCGTCACTACCCTTCCCCCTGCGGCATTTTCTTCACTGACTGCTAACGCAAACATATTTATCCAATCAATAATAATCATTGGATCATTATTATTTTTGCTAGTCAATAATTGGCGATAAAGTGCATTTGCTCGACGTGGAACCTTAAGCGCACCAGGTAATAATCCTTCAGTATTCATGCCGCGTTTAATACAATCAAGCATTGTTTGTCCAACTAAAGAAAAATAATTTACAACATCATCATAACTATGCAGTTGTAACTCATTTTTTAACACAATACTCGATACCGACAACGAATTATCATCACAATGCTTCAATAATTGCGCTGCTGTTGAAAAAGGATAAGGCACATCAACAGAATTCTGTTCTTGTTGTCCAAACTGCTCCTCTTCAACAATTTTTCCTCCACCCACTGAATAATAGGTTTTCTGGACGATGAGTTCATTACCATGATAAGCGCTTAACGTCATACCATTTTCATGTAATGGTAAAAAAGTTGAATGAAAAATAATGCTTTCGTTTGAAAAATCAATTTGGTATTTACCATTATATATCGGTAATTTACCACATTGGTTCATGGTTTGAATAAAATGGGGAATTTGGTCAATATTAACGGTATCAGGCTTTTCGCCAGATAACCCAAGAATAATTGCAACATCAGTATGATGTCCCTTGCCGGTCAGTGATAAAGAACCATAAACATCTGCCACAATTTTTGTCACTAATGGCATTTGCCCATTATCAATCAGTTGATCAATAAACGCCTTACCCGCTCGCATTGGACCAACTGTATGTGAACTAGAAGGACCTATACCAATTTTAAATATCTCAAAAACTGAACCCATTTTATCCCTTTTATAATCTTTGACATGCACGTAGTTATGAATAAAAAATGACTTATATAATGCTATATTATGGTGATAAGTATTAGCTAATCAAGCTAATAATTGAGATTAAATTTTTATCCTTAAATAAATTAAAAAAAAGTTGAGGAGCGGGGTTTTTGACACCAAATTTTGGTTTAAAAACATGTCAAAATGATTATATAGAATCATAGTAACAATTTTATAATACCCGTTATTTTAATCCATAACAGAGTCGTAGTAACAAATGAACCCTGTATCTATATGTTCAATTTTTAAAAATCCCCCCGTCAAAAGATCCATTTGAAAATAGCTTGGTTTTTCTATCAAAGTCACCTTACCATAGAGTTTATTACCAAAGTACATGTATCCGTCGTTGTTAATGTAAACATCATCATCCGGTTCGATTAATCCACCACACGGGCAATCAGCACTGCTTACTAAATCATCATCTTTAGTTTTGCAAGTATCAAAGCGCCAACCGACATTTGAAATTTCATCATAACTCATATCCATTAAATGGTATTTGGCGATTTTGAATGGATAGTAAAGTAGAATCATGCAAAACAAAATAAGAGCAATACGAGATAAAAATTTCAAAAATATTCAACCTTATTATTTTTCTAATCTTATAATTATCTAAATTTACTCTATATTTTTACTCATAACAACAATAACCAATAAAATTACTTTAGTGTTACGTTAGGTACTGCTAAACTAGCTCACATTTTAGTATATTATTAGTACATTATTTTTTTCAGGATAAATTTATGCGAACCAGTAAATATCTTCTATCTACATTAAAAGAGACACCCGCTGATGCTGAAGTGATAAGCCATCAATTAATGTTACGTGCCGGCATGATCCGTAAAGTTGCCGCAGGATTATATACTTGGCTACCTACTGGCTATCGTGTACTTAAAAAAGTTGAAAATATTGTTCGGGAAGAGATGAACAAAGCAGGGGCAATTGAAGTGTTAATGCCAGTTGTGCAACCTGCTGATATTTGGCAAGAGAGTGGTCGTTGGGAACAATATGGTCCAGAGCTATTACGTATCAAAGACCGTGGTGACCGTGATTTTGTATTAGGCCCAACCCATGAGGAAGTGATCACTGACTTACTTCGTAATGAAGTCAGTTCCTATAAACAATTACCGCTTAATGTTTATCAAATTCAAACCAAATTCCGCGACGAAGTCCGTCCACGATTTGGGGTAATGCGTTCGCGTGAATTCATTATGAAGGATGCTTATTCGTTTCATACTTCACAAGAATCTTTACAAGAAACCTATGATGATATGTATAAGGCTTACAGTGCGGTATTTACTCGTGCTGGCTTAAATTTTAGAGCAGTGCGTGCTGATACGGGTTCTATTGGTGGCAACTGGTCGCATGAGTTCCAAGTATTAGCCGATAGTGGTGAAGATGATATCGTCTTTTCAACTGAATCTGATTACGCTGCTAATATTGAGATGGCACAAGCATTAGCACCAACGCAAAGCCGATCAGCACCAACTAAGGCAATGGAACTGGTTGATACACCTGATGCCAAAACAATTGATGAATTAGTTGCACAATTCAATTTACCGATTGAAAAAACAGTTAAAACACTCATGGTTAAGGCGACTAAAGAGAGTGGGCACCAACTTGTAGCTTTATTAGTCCGTGGTGATCATACGTTGAACGAAATCAAAGCGGAAAAAATTGATATTGTGGCATCACCGCTTGAATTTGCAACTGAAGAAGAAATTCGCGCGGTAGTGAATGCAGGACCTGGCTCTTTAGGACCAGTAAACCTTAATATGCCAATCATCATTGACCGTGATGTGGCAGTAATGAGTGATTTTAGTGCTGGCGCCAACATTGATCATAAACATTATTTCAATATCAATTGGGAAAGAGATGTCGCTTTACCTCGCATTGAAGATATTCGTAATGTGGTTGAAGGCGATATTAGCCCAGATGGTAAAGGGACATTACAAATTAAACGTGGTATTGAAGTTGGGCATATTTTCCAACTTGGTACTAAGTATTCAGAAGCAATGAAAGCAACTGTCCAAGGTGAAGATGGACAAAACCATGTGATGATCATGGGCTGTTATGGAATTGGGGTTAGCCGAATTGTTGCAGCTGCAATTGAACAATGCCATGACGATCGAGGGATTATTTGGCCAGAAGCGATTGCACCATTTAGTGTTGTCATTATTCCAATGAATATGCATAAATCAGAAAAAGTACAAGCCACTGCTGAAAAACTTTATGCCGATCTCCAAGCTCTGGGTATTGAAGTATTATTTGATGATCGCAAAGAGCGTCCTGGTGTTATGTTTGCAGATGCCGAACTTATTGGTATTCCTCATACTATCGTTATTGGTGAACGTAACCTTGATAATGGTGAAGTGGAATACAAACATCGTGCGGGTGGCGATAAAGAATTAATTAAAGTTGATGATATCGTTGAATTTATTAAAAAACGTCAACAATAAATTTAAGAATTAGATTTTAATATTGGAGCACAAATGGCCTGTAATAAAATATCCAAAATAACTAATATTTTCTTATTGTGTTACTTGTGCTTTATCATTAGTGGTTGCCAATCTAATATCAATTCTTTACATCTCCCCGATAATTTTTATCAAGTTTCTAATGATGTCTATCGCTCTGAGCAACCCAGTGTAGAGCAGATAGCGCAGCTTGATAAACTTGGCTTTAAAACCATTATAAATTTACGGCTATTTCACAGCGATCGAGAGTTAGTCGAAAATGCACAGATATCAGAAGTTTGGATTCGAATGCGGGCAGGTGATATTACTGATGAGAAAATGATCCAAGTAATGAAAGCGATTCATACCTCTCCTAAACCGATATTAATCCATTGTTGGCAAGGCAGTGATCGTACCGGCGTCACTATTGCTATGTACCGTTTGGTTTTTGAGAATTGGACTAAATCTCAAGCAATTAATGAGTTAATGCAAACTGAATTTGGTCATCACTACAATGTTTATCCTAACATACGAAAATACATTGAAAACGTTGATGTAGAATATATTCGCCATGCTGTATTTGAATAATTTCATTATTTAATTTAATAAACTAAATAGTCTTTATCAAATAAATAGCTCAATTTGATAAAAAATTCAAAGTGATATTGTCTTTTTTTTAAGCTAAAATGTTTCATAATCAAATTTTTTTATGAGTCATAAATATGTTAAAAAAAGCAATCGCATTGGTACTATCAACATCACTATTCTTACAAAATACACCTATTGTTTATGCAGCAGATAATATAACACTTCCTGAGATGGGAACCGCAGCTGCAACCACATTAAGCATCGGGCAAGAAAAAGAGATGGGTGATTATTATGTGCGATTGTTACGAGGCAGTGCTCCTATAGCCAATGACCCTGTCTTAAATCAATATATTAATAATTTAGGAAAAAAATTAGTTTCTAAATCTGAATCAGTTCAAACCCCTTTCCATTTTTATATAATGAAAAGTAATGTGCTCAATGCCTTTGCTTTTTTTGGCGGTAATGTTGTCATTCATTCAAGAATAATTATGGATACTGATAATGAAAGCCAATTAGCTTCGGTTATGGCTCACGAAATTGGGCATGTTACTCAACGCCATTTAGCTCGCGCTATGGAGGCTCAAAATAAAAATAGTCCTTATGTTTGGGGAGGAGCCTTAGGTTCATTACTATTAACATTAGCTAATCCAGAAGCGGGTATGGCGGCAATGACAACCACCATGGCAAGTTCGACACAGAGTATGATTAGTTTTACTCAATCAAATGAACAAGAAGCCGATAGAGTTGGGCTTAGAACCATAGCGAAAGCCGGATTTGATCCTCATGCATCTTCTGAATTTTTACAAAAACTGGCTGATCAAAGTCGCTTCAGTAGTAAACCGCCTGAAATTTTAATGACTCACCCATTACCGAATAGCCGTTTATCGGATATGCGCAATCGCTCTTTGCAATATTCTAAAAAAAATGTACCTTCCTCATTAAGTTATTATTTAGCTAAGGCCCGAATAGCAATACTTATGGGAAATAATAATACCGCTAAACTATTACTTGATAATTATCGCAAATTGAATACCGATCAGGGTAAAAAGGCGCTAACCTATGCCGTCGCACTAAGTAATTACAAAAGTAAAAATCTTGTTCAAGCAAAAATTCAATTGCAACCGTTATTAGATAATGATCCAGATAATATTTGGTATATTGATTTAATGACAGATATCAATTTAGAAAGTAATAATAATAAAGAAGCCATAGCTCGTTTACAATCTGCCTTAAAACGATCACCGGATAATGCTGTATTACAATTAAATCTTGCTAATGCTTATATAAAAGATGGCCAATATCAGCAAGCGGTGAGTTTATTGCATCGTTATACATTTGATCACAATGATGATACTAATGGTTGGGATTTACTGGTTACCGCTTATGGGGGAATAAAATCGAGAGCTCAAGAAATGAGTGCAAGGGCTGAATCAATCGCGCTTGAAGGACGTTTCCCTGAAGCAATTCAATTGTTAACCAATGCTAGAGCTCAAGCTAAAGGTAATCAAACATTAATTTCAAAAATTGACGCAAGAATTAATCAATTGAAACAATTACAAAAACGTTACGCTGCTTATAGCAGAAGGTAGTCTGAATATTACTCGGCTAATAACTTAATTAGCCGAGTATACATGACAAAATTAACGGTAATTAATTGTTTAAATGATCGACATTATTATAAAACTTAACTGAAAATTCCCCCTCAGGCTTATCATCAGTTTGCTTATAGTTAACTACACTTATACTGGTATTTAACACTCGTGGGAAATAATCTTCATCACGATGTCTACGCCAATCTCCACCATTTAAAACACAAAGTAATATTCTTAAAACCGTACCATGTGATACAACTAAAATATTGCCTTCATCTTGCGGTGCATTTTTTACGATAACATTTAAAGCTTCTTTCATTCGAGAAAGTATATCAAGATAGTTTTCACCTTGGTTAATAGATGAGTCAAAGTTTTCAGGATCGGTTAAATAAGTCGTGAATTCAGGTATTTCTTTTTTTAATGAAGGGACATGTTTGCCTTCCCAAAGACCAAAATCCATTTCTCTTAGATTATCAAGTTCAAAAGTCGGAATGACATTGTCATTTTCATGAATGATATAATCTCGAGTCTCTTTAGCCCGTTGTTGTGGGCTTGAGTAGGCTTGTATAAAAGGTATATTTTTCAGATGCTTTCCAGTGATTTGAGCGCCTAAAACACCATTTTCTGTCAAAGGCGAATTTTTCGATCCTTGCATTTGATCTTTAATATTCCATTCGGTTTGACCATGTCTAATTAAATATAAATTAAGATCTTTCATTATTGTTGATTACCTTCTCATTTAAATCATTGTTGATATTTATCATTTCTAATCTGGATTAAACAGTTTTGCAATATATTATCCATCGGGGCATGTAATTGCATCTCTTGTAAAGTTTTTGGATGAATAAATTTCACATTAGCTGCATGTAAAAATAATCGATTAAGTTTGCTTTTAGCTAATAATTCATCAAATTGGCTATCTCCGTAACGATCATCAAATGCTATTGGATGATTAACATATTGAGTGTGTACACGAATTTGATGCGTTCGTCCAGTTACGGGACTAGCTTTTATTAATGTTGCAAAACCAAAGCGTTCTTCCACTTTGAATCGTGTTTCAGATGGCTTACCTTCTGCATTTACCTTAACCACACGTTCACCACTTTTGAGTACATTTTTTAATAGTGGTGCTTGTACAACTTTACATTCAGAAGGCCAATTACCTTTCACTAAAGCTAAATAATTTTTTTGCATCTGTTTTAAACGAAGTTGTTCATGTAATGCTTTTAGTGCAGAACGTTTCTTAGCAATAAGTAAAACACCAGATGTTTCACGATCGATACGATGTACTAATTCTAAAAATTTGGCTTCAGGTCTTAATGCTCTTAATCCTTCAATAACGCCAAAACTTAAGCCACTTCCACCATGTACGGCAATGCCAGATGGTTTATTAATCGCAAGAATCACATCATCTTCATAAATAATTGATTTTTCTAAATCAGCAACTTTATTCAGTTTTTTTGAAATTTCAGGAACTGTTTTTTCTGAAATACGAATAGGTGGAATTCGAACTTCATCACCAACAGCTAATTTATATTCTGGCTTAATCCGCTTTTTGTTGACACGCACTTCCCCTTTTCTAAGTATGCGATAAATCATACTTTTAGGCACACCCTTAAGGTATGTTATTAAAAAGTTGTCAATTCGTTGTGTCACATTTTCTTCAGTGATTGTGACAAATGAGACTTGTAATTTTGTTTGTTGAACGTTTGAGTCCATAAGAAAAGATTAATCCACCCTTAATAAATAAAAGTCGTTTTACATTACTTAAAAATAAACTACACTAATGGTAATAAGAATAAGATTGGTTAATTTTAATAACCTTAATATAAAATGATTATAGCGGAATATGGAGGAATAAAATAGTATGTTGTATTTACTCAACCAATACTCTCGAGGAAGATTTGCTTGGTTTTTATTGTTTCTTTCCACCGCTATTTTTGAATTGACCGCTCTCTATTTTCAACATGGTTTAGGCCTAGCTCCTTGTACTTTATGTATTTATCAGCGCTGTGCAATTTACGGTATTATGTTTGGCAGCATCGTTGGACTTATCAACCCCAAAAAATTAATATTTAGACTAGCTGGCATATTAATCTGGCTATTTAGCGCTTTTAAGGGGTTTGAATTAGCAACTTTTCATGCCCATTTGCAGTTCGAACCGGATTTAAGTGATACCTGTGCAATTAATGTCCAATTCCCTTCTTGGTTACCATTAAATGAATGGTTACCAAGCATGTTTAATGCTTATGGTTCTTGTTCAGAAAAAATTTGGTCGTTCTTAACTATTGAAATGTCGCAATGGATGATAATCATTTTTGCTTGCTATCTTTTTGTTAGTTTAATCATACTATTTTGCCAATTGTTTTCAGCTAATAAAAAGTCAATCTGGAGTAAATAAGTTTATTTCAACTGGCACTTTTTACCGAGTTTGTTAGAATGTGTGACAATTTAATTTGACAAATTATCACACTAAATGCTTTTGGAATATCATCCCCCCATTGATCCTTGGTTAACTATTTTATATCAAGATGATCATATTGTTGTGGTTAACAAACAACCTGGTATTTTGTCGGTATCAGGAAATAAACCACAATTTATAGATAGTATTATTCATCGTTTACAACAAAAATATAGTTATGTTGAATCAGTCCATCGTCTAGATATGGCTACGAGTGGCATTATGGTTGCTGCTTTATCTAAATTAGCAGATAGAGAAATTAAAAAGCAGTTTAGAGAGCGTATACCTAAAAAAACATATATTGCTGTGGTCCACGGTCACCTTAAGGATGACGCAGGCCAAGTCGAACTCCCATTAATTTGTGATTGGCCTAATCGCCCAAGACAGATGGTAGATCATGAAAATGGCAAATATGCATTAACACATTATCAAGTTATTTCACGCAATAATGATAATACAACTCGGGTGGCATTGTTTCCATTTACAGGGCGCTCTCATCAATTAAGAGTGCATATGCAAGCTATAGGGCATCCTATTTTAGGCGATAAATTTTATGCTCATCCTGAAGCATTTTCAATGTCAAAAAGGTTATTGTTACATGCTCAACATCTAACAATAAATCATCCTAAAACCGGTGAAACTCTGACATTCCGTTGTGAGCCTGATTTTTAAAATTTAAGCGTACATCTACTTGCTATACTTAATTAACTAATTACGATATAAAACTAATATCATGGAGTCATTAAATGCAGAAAATTGTTTTAGCCACTAATAACCAAGGAAAGGTCAATGAATTACAAACGCTTTTAGCCGATGCTGGATTTGATGTTATAGCCCAAAATACCTTCAATGTTCCTGATATAGAAGAAACAGGCCTAACATTTATTGAAAATGCCATCTTAAAAGCAAGACATACCGCAAAAGTGACTCAACTACCGGCGATAGCAGATGATTCAGGTTTAGTTGTTCAAGCACTAAACGGGCAACCTGGTATCTATTCCGCTCGTTATGCGGGAGAACATGGTAATGACAAAAGCAATAATGAAAAGCTATTACTTGAATTAAAAGATGTGCCTAAAGAAAAAAGGACAGCATACTTTTATTGTGCACTCGCTTTTATGCGACACGAAAATGATCCTACACCAATCATCTGTTTAGGGAAATGGAATGGATTAATTATGAATGAACCTCATGGAAGTGGTGGTTTTGGTTATGATCCATTATTCTATATTCCTGAGCTTAATTGCAGTGCAGCAGAGTTAACTAAAGAACATAAAAGTCAGATTTCTCATCGTGGACAGGCTTTAAAACAGTTAATAGCTAAAATAAAAACAGATTATTAGAGAATTTATTTAGCTTATTGTTTCTTTTCATGAATTGCACATGTTGAACTAAACAGTATATACTAGTGTACCAATTATTTTGGAGTCGATATTGTGATATTGTTGATAGTAAGTGGCCGTTCCGGTTCAGGAAAATCAATTGCATTACGCGCATTAGAAGATATGGGTTTTTATTGCGTTGATAATATTCCCGTCGCATTATTACCGCAACTTGCAGAATCATTAAAAGATAACAATACACCTGTTGCGGTTAGTATCGATATTCGCAATTTACCAGCTAACTTTAATTTTGATCATGATATTTTTCAGCGATTACCATCATCTGTTACTCCTGAAATAATCTTTTTTGATTGTAGTCGTAATACTCTGATCAGACGTTATAGCGAAACAAGACGAATACATCCGCTAACCAATCAAAAATACTCTTTAGAAGAAGCCATTGATCTTGAAGAGAAGTATTTAGAGCCTTTAAAATCACACGCAAGTTTAGTTATTAATACTGATAATCTTTCAGTTCATGAGTTATCTAATATTCTTCGTTCACGGATTTTAGGAAAAAAAGAGCGGGAATTAACCATGATTTTTGAATCATTTGGCTTTAAACATGGTTTACCTGTCGATGCTGATTTCGTGTTTGATGTAAGATTTTTACCAAACCCACATTGGGATATATCTTTACGTCCATTAACTGGCTTAGATGAGCCTGTTAAAAGTTTCTTACTAAAACATGATGAAGTTACCAATTTCATTTATCAAACAGCCAATTATTTACAACAGTGGTTACCAATGTTAGAAAAAAATAATCGTAGCTATTTAACGATAGCCATCGGTTGTACAGGCGGGCAACACCGTTCTGTTTTTATTGCAGAACAATTAGCCGGTTTTTTTAAAGCGCAAAATAAACAAGTGCAAATTCGTCATCGAACACTTGAAAAAAAATAATTACTACTACTCTGAAAGTTCAAAATTTGGTAACTCCTCAAATCGTTTTTTATATTTTTCAAAAATATCTTTCAGAGTTAGCTTAGGTTTAGCCGGTTTAATTAATTCACTGACTTTAACTAATTCGATATTGTCAGGCAAATTAGCTAATTTTGCTCTTAAAACATTAACGGTTTGAGGATGTGGATGGCCAATGGCGATAGCATAACCATTTTTTTGCGCAATTTTAACTGCCAGATCAAACTGCTGACTAATAGCACTTTCTATCTGCTTATCATCTAAAAATACATCACGCCCAATTACAGTTATATTATAATCAGTTGCGGCATTTTTTACTTGAGTTTTACCTATCGTTTTACTATCCAAAAAAAACATTGAGTGATGACTTAATGCTTTCATAACATTGTGCATACCATTGAAATTTGATGTCATCAAACTGCCCATATGATTATTTACACCTATTGCATATGGAACTAGGGATACTGCATCATCAACAATTCTTTTTACTTCTGCTTCATCCATATAAGGAAATAGAGTATCTTTTTCTAGAGGTTGTTTCCCCATAGGAGCCATAGGTAAGTGAATAATCACATCATTACCATGTTGATGAGCAAAGGTTGCGATATGTTTGGCATTTGGTGAATGTGGTAAAACAGCAATTGTTATGTTGGGTGAAAATAAAATAATCTGTTCTTCATTATGTTGACGATAACCAAAATCATCAATCACTAACGCTAGTTTCGCAGCATATGCACTATTTACATTTAATAATAATATCCCTATATATAATATACGTTTAATCATTTTAACCAACCACTAGGATCTAATGCTTTACCATCTCGGCGAATTTCAAAATAAAGCCCAGGAGTATTTTGACCTCCGCTTGAACCAACAATTGCAATCGGCTGATCTGTCCTAACATTATCACCGACTTCTACTAAAACACGTTGGTTATAGCCATATAAACTCATATCGCCTTTACCGTGCTCAAGCGCAACCACAAAACCATAACCTTGCAGCCAGCTGGCTAGGATAACTCGACCATCAGTAATTGCTTTGACTTGTGTGCCATCTTTGGCATTTATGACCATTCCCTTCCAACGAAGTTCACCTTGCAAAGCCTCACCAAATCGATGAGCAATACTACCATTTACAGGCCAAAGAAATTGATTCTGTGGTTTACCAATACCACTAACTCGAGCCATTAATGCACGTTCATCCGCGTTAGGTGTATAATTTGTATTCTTTTGTTTTTCTTGGATATTTTTGGCTTGTCTTGCTTCTTCTTCCGCAATTCGACGGTTTTCTCTTTCTGCTTGAGCAATCTTAGCCTGTAATTTCGCTTCATTATCTTTAAGTTGAGCTAATTTTTGTTGATTTTTTTGCATTGATGATTCAAGAGAATTGATAGTTTTTTGGCGTTTTTGGTGATTTTTTTCTAAGGCTATTTGCTCTTGTTTTTGCTTGTTATGTAGTGTTTTTTGAGTGGCTTGCTTTTTTTGCAAAGCATTTTTCTTTTCATTGAGTTGTAATTGCGTTTCACGAAGCTTATTTATTTGTTGTTGTCTTGCTTCATTAATATAACGAAAATAAGTAATAAGGCGTTCATTACGCTCACTTTGTTCGCTAGCAAAGATCAACTTAAAATTGGTGTTTTTTCCTAATTTAAATGCGCTTTCTAGCTGTTTGGATAACTCATCTCGTTGTTGATTTTGTTTAATGGTTAATTCATCAATTTGCTTGATTAAATTAGTAATTTCCCCATCTAATTTTTTTAGCGTAAGACCATTTTTTTCAATCGATGTAAGTAAATTAGCAATTTCAGTTTCTTGGTTTTTAAGATCATTGACCAATTGAGTTCGTTCTTTTGTTTGTTCTGCTAGGCGCTTTTCATGCTCTTTAATTGAACGACGCAATGATTCTAATTGTTGATTATCATCAGCATACACAAAATGTGTATTCATTAATCCAATAAATAAAATAATCAATAGATTACGATAAATAGACATGGCCTTTTTATTTATGATTTATTACCAAGCAATAAAGATAACTTTACTATACCTACAAATGTGTAAAGATGCAAAATGAAAACTATATTATGTAACTTTATTAATAAAAGTAATTAGGCATTTCACAAGCACTAATAAAAAGTATAAAATGTAGCACTATTTAATTTGTAGTAAAAATTAATTTAACCACAAAGATAACATCATGCAAAAGTTTAATGTCAAAACCTTTCAGGGTTTAATACTTACGTTACAAGATTATTGGGCTAATCAAGGTTGTACAGTGATTCAGCCATTAGATATGGAAGTCGGCGCAGGTACTTCTCATCCAATGACCTGTTTAAGAGCACTTGGTCCTGAACCGATTAATGCTGCTTACGTTCAACCTTCTCGTCGCCCTACTGATGGTCGTTATGGTGAAAATCCTAATAGGTTACAACATTATTACCAATTCCAAGTTATCTTAAAACCATCACCAGATAATATCCAAGAACTTTACTTAGGATCACTAAAAGAGCTTGGTCTTGATCCAACTGTTAACGATATCCGTTTTGTAGAAGACAATTGGGAAAATCCAACATTAGGTGCATGGGGATTAGGTTGGGAAGTTTGGTTAAACGGTATGGAAGTGACCCAATTTACCTATTTCCAACAAGTTGGTGGTCTTGAGTGTAAACCGGTGACTGGCGAGATTACTTATGGTTTAGAACGCCTTGCTATGTATATTCAAGGCGTAGATAGCGTTTATGATTTAATCTGGAGTGATGGCGCATTTGGTAAAACCACTTATGGTGATGTTTTTCACCAAAACGAAGTTGAACAATCTACCTATAATTTCGAGTACGCTAATATTGATTTCTTATTTTATTGTTTTGAACAACATGAAAAAGAAGCAAAAATGTTACTTGAATTAGAAAAACCTCTACCGCTACCTGCTTATGAACGTATTTTAAAAGCAGCTCACTGCTTCAATTTACTTGATGCCCGCAAAGCTATTTCAGTAACTGAGCGACAACGTTACATATTGCGTATCAGAACATTAACAAAAATGGTTGCTGAAGCATATTACGCCTCTCGTGAAGCACTTGGATTTCCAATGTGCCAAAATAAACGTTCTAACCAAAATGCATCAAAGTAGGAATTGATATATTATGCAAAAAACATTTCTAGTAGAAATCGGTACTGAAGAGTTACCACCGAAATCACTCCGCACTTTGGCTGAAAGCTTTGCAGCTAATTTTATTGAAAAACTTGATAATGCTAACTTAGAACATGGTGAGGTACTTTGGTTTGCATCGCCGCGCCGTTTAGCTTTAAAAGTATTGAATTTAAATGACACTCAACCAGATAGCCAAGTTGTTAAACGCGGTCCTGCGGTAAGTGCCGCATTTGATGCAAATGGTAAACCAACAAAAGCAGCAGAAGGCTGGGCTAGAGGATGTGGCATCGATATCTCTCAAGCAGAGCGCATTCAAACAGATAAAGGCGAATGGTTATCTTATACTCATAATCAAAAAGGACAGCCTGTTGTTAATTTATTATGTGATATGGTTAAAAATGCATTAAATAAATTACCTATTCCTAAACCTATGCGCTGGGCAGCTCGCCAAGTTGAATTTATCAGACCAAGCCATACTGTAACTATGCTATATGGTGATCAACTTGTACCGGGCGTCATTTTAGACATTCAATCAGATCGTATTATTCGCGGACACCGCTTTATGGGTGAACAAGAATTTACCATTGATAATGCTGACCAATATCCTGAAATCCTTGAACAACGAGGCAAAGTTATTGCTGACTATAACAAGCGAAAATCAATCATTAAGCAGCAAGCTCAAGAAGCTGCTGAAAAACTTAATGGTAAAGCAGATTTAACTGAAAGCTTACTTGAAGAAGTTTCATCATTGGTTGAATGGCCTGTAGTATTAACAGCAAAATTTGAAGAAAGATTTTTAGAAGTTCCAGCCGAGTCATTGGTATATACGATGAAAGGCGATCAAAAATATTTCCCTGTCTATGATAAACAAGGAAAACTATTACCAAACTTCATCTTCGTTGCAAATATTGAATCAAAAGATCCTCAAGTTGTTATTTCTGGTAATGAAAAAGTGGTTCGTCCTCGTTTAGCTGATGCCGAATTTTTCTATAGAACAGACTTAAAACAACGTTTGGAAGATCGCCTTCCTCGCCTTGAGACGGTTTTATTTCAACAACAACTTGGTACAGTTAAAGATAAAGCACTTCGTATTGAGGCCTTATCTGGCTTCATCGCCGAAAAAATTGGTGCTGACACTGAACAAGCCAAACGTGCAGGGAAATTAACTAAATGTGATTTAGTTACCAACACGGTGTTTGAATTCCCTGAAACGCAAGGCATCATAGGTCGATATATAGCGATTAAAGATGGTGAAAATATTGAAGTCGCTACCGCTATTGAAGAACAATATAAACCTCGTTTTTCAGGCGATGAACTACCAAGTACTCCTGTGTCTAGTGCGGTATCTATTGCCGAAAAAATGGATACATTAGCCGGTATTTTTGGTATTGGTCAACATCCTAAAGGTGATAAAGATCCATTTGCACTTCGCCGTGCAGCTATTGGTGTATTACGTATTATTGTTGAAAAAAGCTTACCTCTTGATTTAGTTGAGCTAGCAAGTTTTGCCACATCTTTATATGGAAATAAATTAACCAACAACAATGTTGTTATAGATATTGTTAATTTTATGCAAGGTCGATTCCGAGCATGGTATCAAGAAAAAGGATTTGCGATAGATACCATTCAGGCTGTCTTGGCAATTAATCCAACCAAGCCTGCAGATTTTGATACCCGCGTTAATGCGGTAACACATTTTAGAACGTTACCTGAAGCTTCTTCATTAGCAGAAGCAAATAAACGTGTATCAAATATTTTGTCTAAATCTGAAAACGCTATCCCTGAAAATATTAACGCTTCACTTCTTGAAACGGGAGCAGAAAGCGAATTAGCTATGCAAATAGCAATATTGACAGATAAGTTAGCACCTTACTTTACTGAAGGTCGATATCAAGATGCCTTAATTGAATTAGCATCACTTAAAGCACCTATTGATACATTTTTTGAGAAAGTAATGGTAATGGTTGATGACGAAAAAATTAAACTAAACCGATTGGCTCTTTTGAAAAAATTACAAAATTTATTTTTGAAGGTTGCCGATATTTCTATACTACAATCATAACTTTTGAATTAAATATAAAGACCGTGGTAATACTAGTATTACCACCCATAAGGAAAAACGATGGACTCACAAAACAATTTATCATTTTTAGTTACTTTTGAAAAAACAGTTAACTTTATTCGCAATAGATTCCCAATAATCGCAATCGCAAGCGTAGTGCTTGCATTAGCTAATTCAGTATTATCGTATATTATTTTTGATCCAGCTGCTCTTGCAGCAAGCATGGTCTATTACGCAAATCCAGCTCAAGTTCTTAGTTCATTATTCGGAAAAGTATTGCTTTTATCAATTGTCTTTCTCTTTATTGCTGCCGTGACAATTGGTATTATTTATAATTTAACTACTAGTGACAAATTTGATATGAAATTAGTGTCACAACGCATATTACCTGCTTTTCTAAATCTTGCAGGATTTACCGCTATTTATTTTATTATTTTAATTATAGGAATAATTTTGCTTTCTTTAATTATGTGGATTATCGGAATGATATTACCCCAACAGTTAATTGCTTTATTAACTTTATTGATAGCTTTTGTTATATTTCTTGTATTAAGCATCATTGCGAATTACTTTAGTGCTTCATTAATCGTTCCTGATTCAATGGGATTTTTTCAAAGATTTGTTGGTAGCCATAAATTAGCTGTAACAAAATGGAAAGCACCTTTACTAATGATATTAATTTCTTGTGGTATTACTATCGTTCTAGGGCTTATTAATTACTTATTGGGTAATAATATTATTGTAACGACTATTACTTCAATAGTATCTATGTTTGTTAGTTTCTTTGTATGTAGCTTCTTCTATCGCTTGTACAACGCATCTAATAATGTTGAATTACCGAAACTAGATGATAATAATCAAAACAATCAACAAATCATCTCTTAATTTTTTTAATGTAGTATAGTTTAGTTTAATCCTAAAAATCCCTATTAATGGCAATTAATAGGGATCATCATTCTCACTTATAATAATTCTTACTATTATGACGCCAGCCATTAGATTGCTCAAAAAGCATAAAATTAAATTTAATATCCATCAATATCAACATGACGCACAACAAACCCATTATGGACAAGAAGCTGCGGATAAACTTGGATTAGAACTAAATGTTGTTTCAGGTCAGATATTTAAAACACTGATTGTATGCATAAATGGGGACAATAAATCATTAGCAGTCTGTGTATTACCGGTTGATTGTACATTGGATCTTAAACAAGCCGCTAAAATTCTTGATTGCAAAAAAGTAGCATTAGCTGACCCGAATCTAGCACAAAAAACAACAGGTTATTTAGTCGGTGGGATAAGTCCTCTCGGGCAAAAAAAGCTATTACCTACACTTATTGATGATAGTGCTAAACAATATGCAACGATGATGGTATCAGGGGGTAAAAGAGGATTAGAAATCGAAATATCACCGCAAGATTTAGCTGATCAATTAAATGCTAAATTTGCTAAATTAACGGTTTAGATAATAAGTAAAATCGTTTCTAAAAACTCAAGAAAAAATAGATTAAAAATTTGGAGTTAAAAATAAAGCCATAACGATTAGTTATGGCCTTAAAAAATTCTCTAATAGAAAGCAATAAAATTATTTGATTGCTTCTTTTAAGCTTTTACCAGAAACAAATGCTGGTACTTTGCTTGCTGCAATTTTGATTTCTTTACCAGTTTTTGGGTTACGACCAGTACGAGCTTTACGAGCATTAACTTTAAATGTACCGAAACCAACTAATTGAACTGGCTCACCAGATTTTAATGATTCAGTGATAGAAGCTAAAGTTGCTTCTAAAGCAGTTTTTGCTGCAACTTTAGTAATATTAGCTTTGCTAGCAATAGCATCTACAAGTTCTGTTTTATTCATGGAATATCCTTACATATTTATTTTATTGTTAAAGTTAACATTAATAAACAAAGTTAAAACCCAACTTTGCTTCTGTAAACGTGATTTAGATTACATTGTTGTTAAATGTAGTCTATATTTGCCTAATGTTAAAGAAAAATTTAATAAAAATTAAAAAAATCACGCTTTAACCGCTTTAATTGCTCAAAAAAACACCAATATTGCTAGTTTCTGCAGACCGAATGTCCATTTTCAAGCCTTTAATCAAGTCTAACATTTCATTATTTTCATCACTTAATAAGCGAAAAATTTCCCACTGCAAATCAAATTCCTCAATTACACTAGGCAAAGTTACTTGTTCATCTTCTGAAAGTTCAATATTATCTTTTGTCATTTCAAATTCAGCTACAGTAGTTGCGGAAATAGAGCTAACTTTGCCTGAGTGTTCATCTATTTCACCACTTATATAAGAGTGTAGAATTTCACTAAGAGCCTGACAAGCATCAATAGCAGGGTAAACCATATATGGGCTATCTTCCTTGATGACTGGAATTAACGATTCAAGTTTCTCAAGTTGTAAATCAAAATTAATTTTCACATTCTCAACCAATAGTGATTCCCAAATAAGATCTAGAATTTTTTTATATCCTACTGCTGATTGTTCATCTTGTTGTAAATTGCAATAATAAATAAAGTTTGGATACATTCGTTCGCATAGACAAACCATAAATAAACGCTGCTTCCAAACTGGCAATTTTGCTATTCTTAATTGAATAGGATTTTTAATCATGAATGAAACCTTTTTGACCGTGTGTGTACTGATTCAACTAAATATTGTACATGCTCAATGGGAATATCTTGGTGAATACCATGACCTAAATTAAAGACATGACCATTATGATAGCCAAATTCACTTAGAACTGACTCAACGTTAGACTCAATCGTTTCCTTATTGGCATACAATATAGAAGGATCTAAATTACCTTGTATGGCAATCTTACCTTTTTGTTCTATCTGATTCAAATCCACTGTCCAATCAACACCGATGGCATCAGCCCCTGATTTAGAAATAGTATCGAGCCATAAACCGCCACCTTTTGTAAATAGCGTCACAGGAACATAAGAAGTGATATTCTGGCTTTTCTTACCCCTTTTTAGTTGAGATAAGATAAGTTCCATATAATGCAAAGAAAACGCTCGATAACTTTCATGGCTAAGCACCCCGCCCCAAGTATCAAATATCATAATCGATTGGGCGCCAGCTTCAATTTGAGCATTTAAATACAATATTACACTGTTAGCTAATTTTTCTAGCAGCAAATGTAATGCTTTAGGTTCACAATAAAGCATCTTTTTTATTTTAGTAAAGGTTTTACTACTACCGCCTTCAACCATATAAGTTGCCAAAGTCCATGGACTACCAGAAAAGCCAATTAATGGAACTTTGCCACCTAACTCTTTTTTCGTTAACCCAATAGCATCCATTACATATTTGAGAGATTGTCCTGGATCAGGTATAGGCAATTGTGCAATATCATCTAAACAAGAAATCGTTTTTTTAAATTTAGGCCCTTCGCCTGTTTCAAAATATAAACCAAGTCCCATTGCATCGGGAATGGTTAAAATATCTGAAAAAATAATGGCGGCATCAAGATCAAATCGCCGAATGGGTTGTAAAGTTGCTTCACAGGCAAGTTCTGGTGTTTGGCACATCGTCATAAAATCACCAGCTTTAGCCCTAAGCTGCCGATATTCAGGTAAGTATCGACCGGCTTGGCGCATCATCCAAATTGGCGTGTAATCCACAGGTAAACATTGTAATGCACGTAAATAACGATCGTTTTTCAATTGGCTCATTTTTTTAGCTCTATAAATTGTGAGATAGGGTAAATGGGACAGTTCTACATTTAGCTCAAAATAGCTAATTTGACAATTATTTCCGATCTTGAGGCTGCGACAATATACGTTGAGCGTAACAAATCAATGTTTCAGAAATATTTTGCATCACGCTACTTTCTGGAGCAAAGCGATGCCAATACAGCATACGTCTTTGAAATAAGCCTTCCGTTAAATTAACCAATTCACCATTTTTTAACTCTTGTTCAACTTGTAACATTGGTATCATACAACATGCAGAACCTTGTTTAGCCAATTGGACAAAAGCTTCAGATGAACTAGTAATATGACAAATAACACTACCTGGTGTAAGATTAAAATTTTCTTGCAAAAAGGCTTGGTGCATATCATCCAAATGGTCAAATGCCACTGCAGGCGCTTTTAAAAGCGATGACCGAGTAACACCATTAGGAAAGTATTTTTTAGCAAACTCAGGAGAAGCAACAAAAATATAATCCAATGCCCCTAATAAATCAGATAAACATCCCGGTAAAGGATTGGGTTGAATGCTAATTGCAGCAACGACAGTACCTAAGCGTAGAAGTTCTAACGTATGCTCTTCATCTTTGACTTGAATATCAAAGCGTAAAATATTTTTATCTAAAACTGGTTTTAAAGCGGGTAAAAACCAAGTTGCTAAAGAGTCAGCATTAATTGCAATTGATAATGACAATGGCGTAGTATTTTGCTCATTGTCACCTAACCATTGTTGTTCTAATAATTCAACTTGATGCAATAATCCTAAAAGATGTTCACCTTGTTTAGTCGCTTTTGGAGGAATCGTTCTTACTAATAGTTGCTGACCAAAAAAGCTTTCTAATTGCTTAATGCGTTGCGATACTGCTGGTTGCGTAATACACAATTTGTCAGCTGCTCGTTCAAATCCTCGTTCTTTTATCACTGCATCTAATGCTTGTAATGCTCTATAATCTGGACGCTTCATAATCTCTTTACTAATGATTTGATCTTCGCTTGGTCATTCAAGCTATTTTAATTTTGCAAAAAATTTGAAATAGATCTAAAACCTTATAGATTTTCTTAAAATACTAATGATTTTTGCTTCCCAATTGGGTACTATGCCATATCTTAAACAATTTTGCTTTTAAAATTTTAATTTTTTGATCAAAATTATATTTACACACGGTGATATCATGACACAAGATGAACTAAAAAAAGCAGTAGGTTGGTCAGCCCTTAAATTTGTTAAACCAGATTCATTAGTAGGCGTAGGCACAGGTTCTACTGCGGCTCACTTTATTGATGCTCTTGCAACAATAAAAGATCAGATAAAAGGAACTGTCTCTAGTTCAGAAGCGTCAACCCAAAAATTAAAAAGCTATGGTATTCCAGTTTTAGACTGTAATGACGTTGATAGCTTAGATATTTATGTCGATGGAGCAGAT
The DNA here is from genome assembly GCF_026537005.1 of Gilliamella sp. B2785. NCBI lineage: Bacteria > Pseudomonadati > Pseudomonadota > Gammaproteobacteria > Orbales > Orbaceae > Gilliamella > Gilliamella sp. B2785. Next base: position 56,843 of record NZ_JAFNNC010000009.1, read on the forward strand.
GAAATTAATCATAATATGCAAATGATTAAAGGCGGAGGAGCCGCATTAACACGTGAAAAAATAGTATCGGCTCTGGCAAAACAATTTATCTGTATCGTTGATGAGTCAAAAGTGGTCGATGTTCTCGGGAAATTTCCACTTCCAGTAGAAGTCATTCCGATGGCCCGTTCTTATGTTGCTCGAGAATTATTCAAACTTGGCGGCAAACCTATCTACCGTCAAGGAGTGGTTACTGACAATGGCAATGTTATTTTAGATGTTCACGACCTTGTAATTGCAAAACCAATGGAATTAGAAGATAGGATTAATAGTATCGCCGGTGTAGTCACAGTAGGGTTATTCGCTAATAAAGGCGCGGATATCGCTTTGGTAGGCACGAGTTCTGGTGTGAAAGAAATAAAAAAATAATAAATTACTTTTTTTAATTAATAACTTTGCATGACAAATTGTTTTAAATATTAAAGATAGAGAGGAAGAAATGGTTGTTCAAGCGTTAACCAAAGATGAAAACAAGTTTCTGTTACTTGAAGGTGTCCACCCTAGCGCGATTGAAACACTTAAATCGGCAGGCTTTAACAACATTGAATATCATAAAGGTGCGCTATCCAAATCCGAACTTGAAGCGGCAATTAAAGATGCAAGATTTATTGGTATTCGCTCAAGAACACATTTAACAAAAGATATAATCGATGCTGCCCCAAAACTTGCAGGAATTGGTTGTTTCTGTATTGGAACCAATCAAGTTGAACTTGATGCTGCAACCGTTAAAGGAATTCCTGTTTTTAATGCACCGTTTTCTAATACGCGTTCTGTTGCAGAGCTAGTATTGGCTGAAGCGATTTTATTACTTCGCCGAGTACCTGAAGCTAATGCCAAAGCTCACCAGGGAAAATGGAACAAATTAGCCACAGGTTCTCATGAAGCGCGTGGTAAAAATTTAGGTATCATTGGTTATGGCCATATCGGTAGTCAATTAAGCGTATTGGCTGAATCATTAGGCATGAATGTTTATTTTTATGATATCGAAACTAAATTACCATTAGGCAATGCCAAACAAATTTCATCCATGAAAGAATTACTTGCCATGAGTGATATTGTAAGTATGCATGTTCCAGAAAACTCAACCACAATTAAAATGATTGGCAAATCAGAAATCGACATGATGAAATCAGGCTCTATATTGATTAATGCCTCTCGCGGTAGTGTGATTGATATTGAAGCCTTAACTCAAGCGTTGGAAAACAATAAACTTAGTGGTGCTGCTATTGACGTTTTCCCTAGTGAACCGGCAACTAATAGCGATCCATTCGAATCACCACTGTGTAAATTTGATAATGTCATTATTACCCCACATATCGGCGGTTCAACTACTGAAGCACAAGAAAATATCGGTATTGAAGTTGCAACCAAGTTGGCAAAATATTCTGATACAGGCGCAACACTTTCAGCGGTTAACTTCCCTGAAGCATCATTACCGATTCCGGCAAAAGGATCTAGCCGATTTATTAATATTCATCACAATCAACCGGGCGTGTTGACTGCAATAAATACGCTATTTGCAGAACAAGGTCTAAACATTTCAGCTCAGTATTTACAGACTGATTCTAAAATTGGTTATGTTGTGATTGATATTGATAGAGTAGAACAAAATAAAGCAGAAGAGTTATTAGTTAAACTAAAAAATGTCGCTGGTACAATTCGAGCAAGATTATTGTTCTAATCCACTTTGCTAAGGCGTTCGGGCAATTATTTCCATGTCCGAACGCATAATATTAGGTTTAGAAATTATTCGAGTGTTTCAGATAGATCGTTAATATCAAACCAATTTTAATAAAATTACCACTATTATTAACGTCAAAAACCCCGTTCCTCAACTTTTTTTATATTTTAATGTCTTTTTACTTATCTAAAGGTTTTACTTTTATAACTTTAATACCTTTTTGAATTAATGCGTCGTAATATTTATCATCTAAATTATTGTCTGTAATAATCGTATCAACTGATTCTATATCACAAACGACATTTGGGCTACGCCGCCCAAATTTAGTTGAGTCAACGAGTAAAATCAATTTTGCAGCGGCTTTACTCATCGCCACACTACCATGATAGCTTTCGTTGAATGTTGTCACACCACCAACTACATCAACACCATCAGCACCCATAAATAATTTATCAAAAGTATAAGATTCAAAGGCCGCAATTGCTGATGCATGATTACTATGGAAGGAGGCTGATTTTCGGCGAAATGTGCCACCTGTTAAAATAATGGTTTGATCGTTATCATTAGCTACCAGTTCATTAACCATATGTAAACTATTGGTCATAATAGTTAAATTATTAAACTGGGCTAACATTGGAATCATCTGTGCGACAGTACTGCCTGCATCGAAAATAATTGAATCACCTTCATGGATCAATTTAGCGGCTTCTTGAGCAATCGCTTTTTTAGCAGCAGTATTAATGTAGGTTTTATGATCAATAGCTCTGTCACCGATTTCTCGATTTAGCATTGCTCCACCATAAGTCCTTAAAACTAATCCACTCTCATTAAGTTGAGTAAGATCTTTCCTTATAGTGGTTCCAGTAGTCCGAAAATGTGCGACTAATTCATCTACACTAACCTGTCCATGATTTTGTAAATATTCTAAAATTGCGGTTTGCCTTTGTTTAACTTTCATGCCAAGATTCCATTATTTTCACAGTAAATAAGATCATTTACTTTGCAAGATAGTATACTTCAATATAAAAGAAAATACTTTTCAAAATAAAAGTTAAATACTATTTATTGCTCGCGGTTAACGCAACTGATAATGCACTTCGCGAAGCAGGATCGTTTGGGTAAATCGTTTCAGGTATAATCTCTTTTGCATTAAGTCCATGTAATTGAGGAATAGTCTTAGGTAATGCAAATACTGTAATGCCCTTCATTTTTACTGAATCAATTACATTTTGGTTTTCATCTAATGAGATAGCAATTAAGACTCTTGGCTTAAACCATTTAGTTTGACTACGACCAACCCCCAAATATCGCCCTTTTTTCATCGCTAAAAAGGCTTGATTAAATCGGCGAATTTGCAACCAACTAAATATGATTTGGACACACCAAGACATAAGCGCAAAAATAATTAAAGTTGTCGTCATGTTCATGGCTATCTCCATTAATAATTTAGGCTAAATAAAAATGCGAAAGTGATAACAAACACTTTCGCACTTTATTTTAATTAGAACATTACTTGGCCACCAGTAATATTAATTGATTGTCCAGTACAATATGAAGCCTTATCACTTGCATAAAATAATAAGACATTAAGCACATCTTGATAATCACAACCACGTTTAAGTGGCACCTTATCAATATAAACTTGCTCAACTTCGTTTTCTGGAATACCTAATTTTTTAGCGTATTGAGGAATTAATGATTGGAACATTGGTGATTTTAATAAATTACCTAACATTAATGAATTGACAGTAATACCATAATCTGCAAGATCAAGTGCTAATGATTGAGTTAAACCAACACCACCAAATTTAGCAGCACTATAACCAGAATTATGTTTACTACCAACTTTACCAGATTTTGAATTTATTTGAATAATTCGTCCAGCCGTTTTATGTTTGAGCATTAATTTAGCAAACTCGCGAGCACACAAAAAGTAACCAGTAAGATTAACATTTACTGATAATTGAAAATCGCTTAAAGCAAAGTTTGTAATAGGAGCTGCTTTAGCAACACCTGCACTATAAACCATTAAATCAGCTCGGTTAAATGTATTATCAACATCTTGTGCAAGTTTAATCACACTCTCTTCATTTGTTGCATCAACACCAAAGCCTTTTGCGGTACCGGCTCCATGTTTCTGATTGATAGCATCTGCTACTTTATTTGCATTTTCAATATTTAAATCAGCAACAGCTACATTATAACCAGCATCAGCAATCCCTTTACATAAAAACTCACCTAAAGTTTGTCCTCCACCTACAACAACTGCAACTTTTTTCATTCTTTGTTCCTTAATTAGTTAAAATTTTAATTTCATCACCCACAAAAAGTTGATTTGGAATGTCACCTTTTACATGGATAGTTCCCGGTAATTCTGCTTGGCTACTGCCGTCAAACCTTAATGTGATATGCCCTAATTCACGAAAATTGGTGCTAGCAACATCGCCAACGGAGGTAATTTGAAAAGTATGTTTGCCAATTTGAAATACTTGCCCTACTCGTAGATCTTGTTTTAAATCATCATGACTATGTACAAAACAGTAATCAGCTAAGTCTGATGGTGCGCCATTTTTAAATAGTATTAGCATGCCATCAGCCAATGCATCTGGGGCAAACTCACCAATTTGATTAATTTTTGATTGATAGATAACATTCGACATCGTTAACCTTCTTTAATTTTTAGTTGAAGCGAAATTTTCAAATTTCACTGTTTGCTAAAGAGGGATGATGTTCATCCCTAAATACTTAAATATGTCTATTGATAGATAAATAATGACACTGCCCAAGCGATTAATACGGTTGGTGCACCAGTTAAAAATCGACTTACTAGAACAGAAGGAACACCTACACGAACAGTATCTTGTTTTGCTTCTGCTAGTGATAAACCGACAGGGATAAAGTCACATGCAGCTTGAGCATTTATGGCAAACAATGCTGGTAGTGCTAAATGAGGTGGAATATTACCTAACCCAATTTGTACACCAACTAATGTACCGATAACTTGCGCGATTACCGCGCCAGGACCTAAGAACGGTGAAAGTAATGGGAAAGAACAAATTAATGCTAATATCACTAAACCAAGTGGATTATCTGCTAAAGGGACTAATCCATGGGCAATGAAGTCACCTAATCCAGATGCAATAATGATCCCGATTAAGGCTGAAACAAATGCCATGAAAGGTAAAATCGTTTTGAGAACAGTATCAATAGTATCTCGGCCAGCTTGGAAAAAAACTGCTACACCAGACCCCATACCGATACCAATTTTGGCTAATAAGCCATCACTTTGCTCAGTGATTTTTTTACTACTGTCATAATCTTTAAATTCTGACGCTTTAGTATTTGCTTGAGCTGTTTCTCCTACAACATCACCCTCTTTTTCAATTAGTTTGATATTATTTGGCTTAACAGCAGAAACATAAATGTCTTCGACAATATATTGTGCAAGTGGTCCTGATTTACCAGTTGCGTGGATGTTGATAGTTGGTATTCGATTTTTTGGATAAATACCACAACGGAGAGTACCACCACAGTCAATTACAGCAACGCCTATTTCGTCTTTTGGTGGTTCACCTTCTTTAAAACCATCAATTGCTTCCCAACCAGTTAGTTCAACTAAAGTATCGACTATTGCTGGTCTAGTACCAGCTGCAATGTAAACAATTTTTTTACCAGCAACGATTGGAAGCTCTAATGGACCACCCCAACCTGCTTCACCTTTTTCAATATGAATATATTTAGCCATTTTATTTTCCTTATATCGTGATAGATAATTGTTATAAATGAACTTTTCTATCTAGTTTAATTCCCATTTTTTTCTCAAAAATGGCTGTACAAAAGTCAGTAATCCAACCTCTAAAGAAGTTAGTAACTAAACCGACAAGGAAATAACTAACAGCTAATGGACCTAATGGTAAATTTAATGTAGTTAATCCAGCAGCAACCCCTAAATAAACAAAAAGTTCGCCAGGATTTACATGTGGAAATAAACCATTCATTGAGTGGCAGCTATAAGAGGATGCTGCATAATAGCTAGGTTTGTAAAACTCTGGCATAAAGCGACCTAAGCTTAGTGTCATCGGATTACAAAATACAAATGTACCAATTAAAGGAAGTAATAAATAACGTGAAACAGGGTTACCCGCACAAGCTTGAGCTAAACGTTCAATACGATCTTGTCCAATAAATTTAATGACCGCATTCATAACTACTAACAATGAAATTAATAAAGGTAAAATCGAGGTGACCATCCCGACTAACACTTTACCGCCTTCTTGGAATAAACCGATAAACCACTCGGCTCCAAATGAAATTGTATCAATCATATTTTCTCCTATTGATTTAAATTGCAAAGAAATATTAACAATTATGAAATCAAAAAAACTTTAACTGGATCACAATTTGAAATATTTTCTTTTATTTTGAAAGAAATATTTTAAACAATAGAAAAAAATAGGGTAATTAATCATTCATAGATAGTTGATATAGCAGTAATAGTTAAAAATAGCTCATTTTGATTGGACTTTAATAAAGAGTTGGCGTAATTTGGTGTTTGTTAAATAATCATTTAATTCACCTATAGGAGAATATTACATGGCTAAAAGTACTACTAAAAAAAGCACAACGGCTTCGAAATCATCAACAGCTCCAAAAGTTTTAAAAAATGTAAGTTCTGCCAAAAGATTACAGCAATCTGCAATTTTATTTCCAACTGATTTAGGCCAAAAAGCTTCAAAAGATATTTCTGGCGCAATGAACTCTGTATTAGCAGATGTGTTTGCTCTATATTTAAAAACAAAAAACTTCCACTGGCATGTCAGCGGTCCACATTTCCGTGATTATCATTTAATGTTAGATGACCATGGTGAAGAACTATTTGCAATGACAGATCCAATTGCTGAACGTGTACGTAAATTAGGTGGAACGACTTTACGTTCAATTGGTCATATTTCTAAATTACAAAGTATTTCAGACAACAATGCTGATTTTGTTGAACCATCAGATATGCTTGCTGAACTTTGTCAAGATAACATCAAACTTACAGAACGTATGCGCGTAGCACATGATATCTGTGACAAATATAACGATACCGCAACAGCTAGTTTAATTGAAGAGTGGATTGATCAAACTGAAAGACGCGCATGGTTCCTATTTGAAACAGGTCGTAGAATGGACTCATCAGGACACTAAAGCTCTGTGAAGTTCTGTAATTATCATAAATAAGAGACACTCATGGTGTCTCTTATTTTCAATTAAAGAGGAACCAAAAATGAGTAAAAAAATTGCAGTACTTGTTGGTAGTTTACGTAAAGATTCCTATAACTTAAAAGTAGCCAAAGTTTTTCAACAAATTGCGCCATCATCACTTTCACTAAATATCATCCAAATCGGTGATTTACCTTTATATAACGAAGATATTGATACTGATACACCGCCACAATCCTATAATCGTTTTCGCCAAGAAATTGCCAATTGTGATGGTGTGATTTTTGTTACACCAGAATACAATCGCGGATTACCCGCTGTCATAAAAAATGCACTTGATGTTGGATCACGCCCTTATGGTAAAAGTGTTTGGTCTAAAAAACCAGCTGCTGTGGTCTCTGTATCACAAGGCGCTATTGGTGGCTTTGGTGCAAATCATCATTTACGACAATCTTTAGTTTTTCTTGATATGCCTACCCTACAACAACCGGAAGCTTATATCGGTAATATTGGTACAGCTTTTGATGAAAGTGGCAATATTAACGAAAAAACCAAGTCTTTTCTTTCATCAATCATTGAAAGTTATGCTAAATGGGTTGAACAGCTAAGTTAATAATGATTTATTTTAATATCCACAACCAATATAATTGATTGTGGATATTATTAAATTTATTCGAAACAGATGCTAAACTTTCATCCTTCTAATGAACAAGAGTTATTGAATCGAGCAGAAATGGCAGCTGGCTATAGCTTTGCTGAGATAGCTCAATATGTCAATATTCCTATCCCTGCTAATCTTAATAAACAAAAAGGATGGGTAGGCAATCTGATTGAAACTTATCTTGGTGCGAATGCCGGCAGTAAAGCAGAACAAGACTTTTCTAATTTAGGCATTGAACTAAAAACAATTCCAGTCAATAAAGAAGGTAAACCATTAGAAACTACTTTTGTTAGTGTTATTCCTTTAATGGCTAATCACGGTGTGATTTGGGAAACCAGCCATGTTAAATACAAGCTTAGCAAAGTACTTTGGATCCCGATTGAAGGGGAAAGAAGTATACCTCTTGCAGAAAGAAAAGTTGGAAAACCAATACTTTGGACACCAACTTTAGAACAAGAGCAACAACTTAAACAAGATTGGCAAGAATTAATGGATATGATAGCACTTGGTCAAGTTGAAAAAATCACCGCGCGGTATGGCACCTATTTACAGATCAGACCTAAAGCTGCCAATGGAAAAGCTTTAACTGAAGCCATTGGTGAAAATGGCGAGATTATTTTAACTCGCCCAAGAGGGTTCTATCTTAAAAAGTCATTTACTTCACAAATCCTACAGAATTCCATTGATCATTTAAGTTAAGAAAAAATGATCATTTAATTTCTATCACCCTTATTTTTTTAGCCTTACAAAATACTCCTTTTTTCGTTAAGAAAAAAACCATTTCTTTTATTTTGCAAGAAAATCAAATCTACGTCACATTTTTGCACATTAGTGATTTACTTTGAGCATTTGTGCATATAAATTCATTTAAACATTTGTGAAGCAACAAGAGAATTTGTGAAAGAGGTGTGAGATGAACTTTATATTAGCGGGTCATGGAAACATTGCCGTGGAAATGAAAAATAGCATTGAAATGATAGCTGGGGAGTACCCAAATGTACGGGCTATCACTTTTCAATTAGGTGATGGTATTGAGACATTAAAAGACAAATATCTAAAAATTATTAATCAATCAACTGAGCAACCATTCATCATTATTACTGATATTTTTTCAGGTAGCCCTTATAACGCAGCAGCAATGTTGGCAATGCAATCAGAAAACATCGAAGTCATCAGTGGTTTATCCTTACCACTTTGTTTAGCGTTATTACATCTTGATTACTCCTCAATTAGCCTTGAAGAAACTTTTGAACAACTTAATGACATGAAATCCGATTTCATCAAATCTTTCAAAAAAATAGCTAAAAATATCGCTGAAGAAGAGGAACTTTAAATGATTATAAATTTAGTACGCATTGATGACCGTTTAATACATGGTCAAGTCACAACAGTTTGGACCAAAGAAGCAAAAGCAGAAAGAATCATTGTTGTTAGTGATGAAGTTGCTAATGACGAAATCCGAGCCACATTAGTTAAACAAGCTGCACCTCCTGGAATTAAAGTTTCTGTTGTGAGTATTGAAAAAGCGGCAGCGGTTTATAAAAACCCAAAATATGAAAACGATACCGTGTTTTATCTTTTTACCAATCCAACCGATATTCTGCGATTAATCGAACAAGGTGTACCAATTAAGAGTATCAATATTGGTGGTATGTCTTTCAAAGCAGGTAAAAAGCAGATTACTAAAGCGGTGTCAGTGGATGAAAACGATGTATCGGCATTTAGAAAGATGCATGAGATGGGAGTTGATCTTTGCTTAAAAGTGGTAATTACCGATCCTAACGTCGATTTTATCAAGCTGCTTGAACAAGAATTCCCTATTAATTAATAGGAATAAACAAGGAGGCAAAAAATGGAAATTTCATTATTTCAAATTGTATTAATATTCATCTTCTCTTGTATAGCAGGTATGGGAAGTGTGCTTGATGAGTTTCAAACTCATCGCCCATTAATTGCCTGTACCGTCATAGGCTTAATATTAGGTGATATAAAAACAGGTATCATTTTAGGTGGTACGCTTGAATTGATTGCATTAGGCTGGATGAATATTGGTGCGGCACAATCACCTGATTCAGCACTGGCTAGTGTTATATCCGCGATATTAGTTGTAGTAGGTAAACAAGATATTCAAACTGGAATCGCAATCGCCCTCCCCGTTGCAGCAGCGGGTCAAGTTCTAACGGTATTTGCAAGAACAATCACGGTTGTCTTCCAACATGAAGCTGATAATGCCGCAGAAAAAGTTCAATTCAAAAAAATAGAACTTTTACATTATAGCGCGCTTTTTGTACAAGCTTTACGAGTAGCAATACCGGCAACATTGGTCGCCATTTATGTTGATGCCAATACCGTTAACACCTTATTAAGCATGTTGCCAGATATTGTTACTGGTGGTCTTGCTGTTGCGGGTGGATTTATTGTGGTAGTTGGTTATGCAATGGTATTAAACATGATGATGGTTAAATATTTAGCACCTTTCTTCTATTTAGGCTTTGTTCTTGGAGGTTACTTAAACTTCAGTTTACTCTCATTCGGTATTTTAGGCGTTATTTTTGCCACCATTTATGTCCAATTAAATTCAAAGTTTAACACGACTAAAAATAGCGAAAAAAGTATTGTGGCAAATTCAATCATTGCTGATGATGAGTTAGACGATTAATAAATAAGGATTCTATTATGAAAGAAATGTTAAATACCATTCAAAAGAAAGATATTGTTAGTACATTTATTCGATCTAATTTTCAACAAGCATCTTTCAACTATGAACGAATTCATGCCTTAGCTTTCTGTGTGGATATGATTCCTACAATCAAACGAGTATACAAAACCAAAGAGGAGCAACGTGAAGCATTAAAAAGACATCTAACGTTTTTCAATACGACTCCAGCAATGTGTGGACCCGTTATAGGCGTTACCATGGCAATGGAAGAAGCTAGAGCAAATGGTGCTGATATCTCTGATGGCACAATTAACAGTTTAAAAGTTGGTTTAATGGGACCGTTAGCGGGAGTGGGTGATCCATTAGTATGGGGAACCTTACGTCCAATAACTGCAGCGCTTGGGGCATCACTAGCACTAACCGGAAATATAGCTGGGCCATTACTGTTTTTTATCTTATTTAACTTAATTCGACTTGCCATGAAATGGTATGGATTAACGTATGGATTATCTAAAGGAATCGGAATTGTTAAAGATCTTTCAGGTAATATTCTTCCAAAATTAACAGAAGGCGCAACAATTTTAGGCCTATTTATCATGGGTGTCTTAGTCACAAAATGGACCTCCATAAATGTCCCACTTATTGTATCCCAAACGACCGGCATGAATGGAGAAGAGGTCATTATGACAGTACAAGGCATTCTCAATGACCTTGTACCAGGATTATTGCCATTAGCGTTAACACTTTTGATGATGAAATTGTTAAGGAAAAAAGTCAGTCCAATAATTTTAATCTTTGCATTATTTGCGGTAGGTATTATTGGCTATGGTTTAGGTATTCTTGCTAAAGGTTAAAGCGTTAAAGAAATAAAAAATTGACCGTTGAAAATGAATAAAAAGGTTTAAAGCAATTACCGAGAACTTTATTAATAGTAATTTGATTTCTTGAAATAAAAATGCTTTAAACCTTTTCCTAAATAAATTTAACCAAATTAGAGAATTAGAGGAATATATGAAAACTCAAGCAGTTAGACTGTATGGAAAAAATGATTTGCGATTGGAGTCATTTGAACTTCCTGAAATTACTGATGATGAAATTCTAGTTACAGTCATTGTAGATAGTATGTGTATGTCTTCATTAAAATTAGTCAATCAAGGTGAAAATCATAAAAAAACGCCACCTGATTTAAAAAATAATCCCATTATTATTGGGCACGAGTGCTGCGGCGAAATTATAAAAGTTGGAAAAAAATGGCAACATAAATTCAAACCAGGACAAAAATATGTTGTTCAGGCCAATTTACAACTTTCTGATAGCCCATATTGCGTAGGTTATTCTTATCCTTATACTGGTGGTTGTGCAACTTACATGATAATTAACCATGATGTACTAAAACAAGACTGTTTGATTCCTTATGATGGACAAACTTATTTCGAAGGTGCGTTAATTGAACCGTTGTCGTGTATCATTGGGGCATTCAATGCTAATTTTCATTTAAAGCCAAATAGTTATGAACATATTATGGGCATAAAGCCTAATGGTAATCTGATTATTTTAGGTGGTACGGGCCCTATGGGTATGCTAGCAATAGATTATGCATTAGGGGGACCCATCGCACCTAAAAAGGTTGTCGTAACTGGTCGTAGCAAAGAGAAAATAGAACATCTAAAAAACCTTTATCAATCTCGTAATGGTATTGAATTAGAATTTGTGGATATTTCTAATGTCGATGATCAAGCGAAATTATTAAAAGATAAATCCACCACAGGAAGTTTTGATGATGTTTTTGTTTTTTTACCTTCTCAAGAGTTAATTCAACTCGCCTCTCAACTATTAGCGATTGACGGTTGCCTTAACTTTTTTGCTGGACCCCAAGATAAAAACTTTTCGGCTGAAATTAACTTCTACGATGTTCATTATAACTTTACCCATATCGTTGGCACTTCAGGCGGTAATACTAATGATATGAGAGAAGCGGTGAAACTAATCGAATCAGGTTCGGTAGATGTGGCAAAAATCGTAACTCACATTATGGGTATAGACCAAGCAAGTAAAGTCACTCAAATACAGGATCAGATTAAAGGTGGAAAAAAATTAGTTTATACCCACAAAAAGTTTGATCTTAAATGCATAGAATCATTAGATAAAAATGCGGATGATATTACTTTACAAAAAATACTCTCTAAAAATAATGGTATTTGGTCAAAAGAAGCTGAAGATTATGTTTTAAATTATTTTCCTGATATTGATTCTTGATTTATACTTTATTCAAATCAAGATGACATTTATTTGTGACATCTTGATTTGAATAAAAATATGGAGTTTTTTAATAACTAAAGATAATAAGATAACGCTACTATGATTAATCAAAATTTTAGCAACGACGAGTTTGAACAGCATAAGATGTTAATTAAGATTGCTCAATTGTATTATGAAGAAAATAAAACACAGTCCGAAATAGCAAAAATAGTTAACATACATCGCTCAAGCATTAGTCGAATGTTAAAAACAATACGCGAGCTAGGCATTGTTTCAATTTCGATTAATTATAATCTGTTACCTGATATAGCGTTAGAAGAAAAAATTTGTAATAAATATCATTTAAAACAAGTCATTGTTGTACCCGTCAACACTGATATAGACAATGAAAGTAAAAATCAGATTGTTTGTAATGTGGCAGCAAGTGTCTTACTCAAAAATATTACCGATAATGATGTGATTGGTGTGTCCTGGGGACGCTCGATCAATTATATTGTGAATAGTTTAAAAAATGATAATGCTACATTTGAAAATGTTACCATCGTACCAATGATTGGTGGCCCCTCTGGCAAGATCGAAACAAAATACCACGTAAATAATATAGCTTGTAAACTTTCCGATAAACTTAAAAGTAAAGCAATATTAATTGATTACCCCGCTATCGTTGATACCGCTAATTTAAAAACTGAAATTGAAAAAACTCAACACATGAAAGAACTCAATGATTGGTGGAATAAGATCACAGTTGCTTTATTTAGTATTGGTTGTCCAGCTATATCCAAAAGCTCAATTTGGTATGGTTTTTATGGTGAACTTTTTCAAAAAATTACTAACAGAAAAATTGTCGGCGACATTTTATCGCGATTTTATGACAAAAATGGTAAAGAATTACAAACGCCATTCCATGATCAAATTATTGGCGTGACGTTAGAAAATTTAAAAAAAATCCCTCTAAAAATATGTGCAAGTGGCGACGCTGAAAAACTTAACAGTTTAATCGCTGCATTAAATGCAAATTATATTGATGTATTAGTCATTAGTGATGAAATGGCAAATCAATTAGTTAATTGATCTCATAAAAAAGCCGACACTTACGTAAATTAAAACGTCATTTCAATTTTTATAAATTATTTTTTAAATTTGTGACTCTATTAACAGATTCTTAGACTATTAACCTAGATAATCATTTTTATACTTCATCTTTTTTATTCTTCATTAAGGAAAAAACATGTATCGTTTAATTATAAAAAATGGATTATCTATTAGTTTACTCACCCTTACCGCTAGTTTCGCTGTGATAGCTTCACCACCATTTGTTCCAGTTACTTTGGACAAACTTAATATTCCTAATAAACAATGTAATGTCAGAGATTATGGCGCTGAAGCAACAGGCATTTGGTATGATACAAAAGCATTTCAAACCGCTATTAATGATTGTGCGCAAAATGGCGGTGGTAAAATTATTGTTCCTGCGGGTTATTACCTATCTGAACCTCTATTTTTAAAAAGTAATATTGAATTTCATTTAGAAAAAGGGGCGGTAGTACAAGCTTCAGCAGAGGAAAGTGCATATCATCCTTCAGAAGAACAAAAAAAATGGTCATCATCAGCTGAATCATTACCACTAACAAAACAATGGATTGGGTTTATTAATATTGCAGAAGAAAAAAATATTGCTATCACCGGTGAAGGAATTATTGATGGACAAGGTTCAACGCTTTTAGAAAAATACCGCGCCGAGACTCGTCAAGCCGGAAAAAAGGGACCAACAAATCGCCCACGTCTACTTTTATTTAAAAACGCTAACAATATTTTAGTTGAAGGCGTCACAATACAAAATTCGCCAAGTTTTCATATTGTTTTTAAAAATGTGGAAGATATTACAATTAATAAAACAACAATATCCGCTCCAGCTTGGTGGCAAAACACGGATGCCATTGATCCAATGGATAGTAGAAGAGTCAGTATTACAAAAAACACAATAAGTGTGGGTGATGACCATGTTGCCATTAAATCAACTGTAAACAACCTTAGCCATGATTTTTATATTGCAGATAATAACTTTATGCTCGGTCGTGGATTATCTATTGGTTCAGAAACATATGGCGGTGTGAGCAATTTACTGGCAGAAAATAATACCTTTACCGATGCGATGTATGGTATTCGAATCAAATCGCCAAGAGGCAAAGGTGGTGAAGTTAAAGATATTGAGTATAACAATACAACAATGGTCAATGTAAAAACGCCAATTGTTTTGTCAGCTTATTATAAAGGCGGCCCAACAACAAAAGATGCAAAAATTAAAGCGTTGCAAGAAGGTGAATTTGCTGGTGGATTTATGTTAGGCGATCAGATTTATCCTGCGGATACTGAACAACCAAAAGAGCATAAACAAACCCCATACTTCAATAACATTAGCTTCAATAATCTTACTGTAAAAGGTAAAAGTAATTACGCTGGTTTTATTATTGGAACACCAGAAAAGCCATTCAATAATATTAGATTTTCAAACATCAATATTGAAGCGGAAAACGGTTTTAAAATTCGTAACGCATCAGTTGAGTTTAGTCACACTAAAATTAATGTAGAAAAAGGATCAGATATTATAAAAGAAAAAGGAAGTCATATTACTCATCAATAATAATTTGGTGGCTCAGATTTGAGCTAATAAAAAATTCACAAACTAGAGCGTTACCAATTGAAACTGTCAAACCGACAAACAAAACAGGTAACGCTTATATTTCTGACTCAAAATTAACGCAATAAATAGTCTTATTAAATTTACTTGAAGAACTACAGAATAGTTCATTGATCTTCGCTAAAAAGTGCATTATCTATCATTAATTTCCGTGAAATCAATACCGACTAAGCGCAAGCAAGATATCACGCTTTTGTTCATTATGCTGTTTTTTAAATTTTCTTTTTACCACAACGTGATCTCTCATTAATCGTTTTGACTTTAAAAGCTCGCCTCTAAAATGATTTTTATCCGTTCAATGTAAATTAAGTAATTCAATATAGAACTCAAAACTTAATGAAATGGTATAGACTCCTCAATTATTTTTACAAATAAACGTCAATCAACCCAGAAAATCATCAACTAAAAAGTTTAATTAATGTTCCATAATCAAGATCAATAATTTGCTACCAATTGATTATTTGCATATTTCATTTGTTAATTTGTGATCCAAAACACAATTTGGAACGCTGTTTTAATTATAATGATCTTTGGTTTTGTTATTAAATTTGGAGCAAAAACATGGATCTTTTTCTAAATATATTTGGTCAGCCTGCTATCATTATTGCATTAGTTGCGTTCATAGGATTGGTACTACAGAGAGCAAAACTTTCTAAAATTATTACTGGCACCCTACTTTCATTTATTGGTTTTGTGTTAATTAAAACGGGTGGAAAAATCTTAGGTGGCGTGTTAATTATGTTCAGTAACATGTTTACTCATGCATTTGGAATGCATGGGGTCGTACCAAGTAATGAAGCCATTACCGCATTGACGATGGAATCACTTGGTACTAGTGCCGCCTTTATCCTCTTTTTTGCGATGATAATTAATCTACTATTAGCAAGATTTACCCGCTTTAAATCGATTTATTTATCATTGCATTTAGTGCTATTCATGGCATTTTCATTTACCGCAGTTTTACAAGGTATGGGCTATAATGGCTATATCATTGTTGCAACTGGCGCAATGATTATTGGCCTTTATATGGCGATATTTCCAACTTTACTCTCTAAATTTAGCCGTACAATAATAGGGAATAATAATTATTGTATTGCCCATGCTGGTACAGTTTCATACTTATTAGGTTCCTATTTAGGTAAATGGCTAGGAAATAAAAAAAATGATATCGAAAAGATTAAAATAAATGATCGTTTTAGCTTTTTAAGGCAATCAGATGTTGCGACTTTTATTACCATGTTTGTTTTACTATGCTTATCCGGTGCTTTTTCATCCGCTGAGTATTTGAAAGAGATACTCAAAAACAATACGTTTATTATTTTTGCGTTGGAACAATCAGCTATTTTTGCCGGAGGACTCTATATTGCCAAAAAAGGGGTCGCTATTTTTACTGAAGAAATCATCCCAGCTTTTAAAGGATTTGCCCAAGTTGTCGCACCTGGTTGTGTACCGGCGGTCGATCCAATGGTGTTATTTGATAAAGCACCAAATTGTGTATTAGTTGGTTTTATTGTGAGTTTCTTTACTGAAATAGCTTGTGTGGTTGTTTTCCCTTTTATTGGTTTACCTATTATCATTCCCGGAATTATGGCAAGCTTCATCACTGGTGGAACAGCAGCAATATTTGGTAACTCAACAGGTGGAGCAAGAGGAGCGGTTATTGCCTCTTTCGTTAATGGTTTACTTTTATGTGTGTTGCCAGCCCTCGCATTACCTCTCTTTAAATTTTTAGGTGTTGAAGGTGTAACCTTTGCTGATCCTGATTTCACATCCTTATCGTTAATCACTGAATTTATTGTTAAGCTATTTAGTTAATCAAAAAGTCCGTTGCTATAACGGACTTTTTCTCGATAAATTTAAATTAAATCAAACATTAATATTTTTGAGTTTCTTTGATAATTATAGAGTTGTTTCTTTTTAATTGGTAGATCATCCACTTCAGCTGGATTAAAACCTTTTTCACGAAACCAATGAATGCTTCGAGTGGTAAGCACAAAGATTTTTTCTAATCCTAAATTATTAGCACTTTCTGAAATTTTTTCTAATAATAAATCACCGCGTGATGAGTTTCTATATTGCGGATGAATCGCCAAACAAGCCATTTCACCCATTTTTTCTTCTGGATAAGGGTAAAGCGCAGCACAGCCAATTGTCATATTATCACGTTCAATAATAGTGAACTTATCAATTTCCATCTCTAATTGTTCTCGTGAACGTTTAACTAAGATACCCTGCTCTTCAAGTGGTCGAATCAGCTCCAATATCCCACCTATATCATTGATTGTTGCCAAGCGAACTTGCTCTGAATGTTCCATTGCAACTTGTGTACCAATACCATCGCGAGAAAACAGTTCTTGCAAAATAGAGCCATCTACTAAATAGCTAACTAAATGGCTACGGCGGACGCCATTACGACATGCTTTGGATGCCGCACGCAAAAAACGAGCCTCACTAGATAGGTGTTTACCACATTCTTCTTTGCGATTAACATAATTATCAGCATCCACTGGGAACAGATCAGTTATTACATGATTTTGTTCATCAAGCACACCTTGTTCTGCACAAAAACTGATTAGTTTATCGGCTTTAAGTCGAATAGCTACTTCGGCTGCAACATCTTCTGACGATAAATTGAAACTTTCACCTGTAACTGACACACCTACAGGACCTAATAGTACAATCGAACCACGATTTAATTGCTCATCTATTGCTTCGTTATTAATTCGACGTATTTTACCTGTATGGCAATAATCAACACCATCATCAACACCTAATGGTTGTGCTATAACAAAATTACCACTAACCACATTAATATGTGCGCCTTGCAAAGGTGTATTATTTAAGCTCATTGATAAGCTGGCGGTAATATTAAGTTGTAATAACCCTGTTACCTGTTTAACTACATCTAGAGTTGGGCCATCTGTGATCCGAGTATTTTTATGGTATTTAGGTTTAATATTATGATTTTTCAGTGATTCATCTATTTGGTTACGCGCACCATTAACAATGACCAGTTTAATACCCAAGCTATGTAATAAACCAATGTCACTAATGATACTTGCATAATTATTACTTTTTAAAACTGCACCAGTTAATAAAATAACGAATGTTTTGCCTTGATGTGCATTAATATAAGGTACTGAATGCCTTAAACCATCAACGAGTTCAGTTGTTCTTTCTTTCATCGCACCACCATCCAAAATGAATATTTATTCATATTTTTTGTATTTTTATTTATTTTTTATCCAATGGCAAGTCTTTTTTGAAAAATTCAAGAACATAAAATAGATAAAACTATTTTATAAAAATAGCTTAGCGAATAGTTAATGGAAGATAATGAAAGAAGTAGAGTTAATGATTTTTCAGTTTTTCAATCATTTGATTTAGAATTAAATTTTCATCTTGATCAACATCTACAATATGATGAGCAGCATCATGATATAAAGGTAAACGTTCAGCAAGAACTTTCTCCATTTCGTCAGAAATTGATAAACCCGTTAATGATGGTCGTTGAGCAATATTAGGATCTTTCATCAAACGAGCTGCTAATATTTCAGCAGGTGCAGATAGAAATATGACAACACCATTTTGCTTCATAAACTGTCGATTTTTCTCAGCTAATACCATACCGCCACCAGTTGCAATAACGCGATTTGGCTTAGCGGTATCAATAAGGACTTGGCTTTCTCTAGCACGAAAACCTTCCCAACCTTCTTTTTCTACAATCTCAGCAACCGTTTTTTGAGTGGTTTCAAGTAAATGACAATCTGTATCGATAAAAGAAAATGATAACTCTTTGGCTAACATTTTACCCATTGTTGTTTTGCCAGCAGCTCTTGCGCCAACTAAAAAAATTATTTTTTTCATTTTGGGCCCTTCTTGATATACAGATCTTAAAATAAGTTATTTATGTATGCTAGTGATTCATTTTTATTTTTGCAATATTTTTTTACAATTTGATTTTATTATCCATATGATTTAATGAATAATAATATCCAAAAAAGTGTAAATAATTTAATGCAATTTACCTAGCATTCTTTAAACATAATCTAGCGTTGAGCATAACAATCAACACAACTTTTCTAAACCTCTAAAATAAAGTTCAGTAGCAATCGATTGATGCAATCGCCATTGAATCACATCTAATTCAGGATTCACTTTTTTAAACTCTTGGTATGTCATGAAATATCGAATGGTATTACTTCCAACACGATCATTAATACTATTGATAATCAGTTTTATTTTTTCACTACGAAGATTTTTTAATTCTTTCATTGTAGTTGCGACATTTTCAGGAACCGGTAAAACTCCGTTTTCCCAATCATGCCAAGTTTTTACGTCCGTTTTACCGATATACTCACTTGCCTCTGATACTTTTAGCATCAGAAAACGGCGAAATGCTTGTAACTCTAAATTAGTCATAAATACTCCCTTTTAATCACATTTTAAATTTATTAATCACTTTAACAATCTTAGTCGATTTAATAAATTTTTAAGATGAAGATTAAATATTCAGTCACCATCCCAATTGAATGAGATGGTTAATTTTTAGCTTTTATTTACCTGATAAAGCATCAATCACAGCTTGTTTTGCCCTATCTGAAAGCTCTTTTCCTGTCCAAATTTTAAATTGAGCATTTGCTTGACCAATAAACATCTCACGTCCAGAAATCGATTCCCATCCTGCTTTTTCAGCTTCTTGTCTAAACTTCGTGTTATATGGTGTATACACAATATCGTAAGCTATGCCTTTACCTTTAAACCATGCTTGTTCATAAGGCGTTTGATCTTCAAATTTACCTTGCATACCTAATGGAGTAGAGTTGACAATAATTTGTGCTTCAACTTTATCTCTATCTGCCCAAGCTACCGTTTTAAGATTAAATTCTTTAGCTAATGCTTCGGGTAAATCAGTGACAATATCGGTAACTGTTATATCACTATATCCAAGATCTTGTAATCCAACAACCGCCGCACGTGCTGCACCGCCCGCCCCAAGTATTAACACTTTTTTATATTCAGCTGGTAATTTTTTTTGCGCTAGTGGTTGCATAAAACCAATAATATCGGTGTTATCGCCACAAAGCTTATCACCATCCCAATAAACTAAATTAGCTGCACCCGCTTTTTTAACATGATCAGTGACTTCATCTAAATAAGGAATAATAGTTTGTTTGTGAGGGATCGTAACGCACAAACCACGGATATTTAGTAATCGTACTGATTTAAAAAGTGTCGCAATTTCCTCTGGTGGTGTAGGAAAAGGTACAAGTACGGCAGGAATACCATAATCTTGGAAAGATGTAGTATGAATAAGTGGGCTCATACTATGCCCCAAAGGATAACCGATAATGCCATAAATGCTATATGGCGTAAACTGACTCATACTATCTCCTTGAAAGTAAATAAATTCAGACTAATAGATGAAATTTAAAATCCATAGTATTAAAACACAGTTATTATAAGATTAAATCGTTTTATATTGAACAAAAACAATCTAAATTATGAGATAATTATTTCGTCATAATAATGAATTTAGAATTATTAATCTTTTTCAATTAAAAACTTATTTTTAAGCTTAGATAAGATAATGCTTGAGAATTTACCTGTAAAAGCGTATACTTCGCTACCTCATTATTATGGGTGTAGTGTGAGAGGTTAGACTGCTTCTCAAATAGAACTGCAGCAAACTAAAAGCCTGACGAGGTTAATTCCATTAACATATTACGCCCAAGGCTTAAGCATAGAAATTTCGGAGAATTATTGACATGTCACGAGTATGCCAAGTAACAGGAAAAGGTCCTTTAGTGGGAAATAATCGTTCTCATGCGATGAATGCTACTAAACGTCGTTTTCTACCAAATCTTCAAACTCACCGTTTTTGGGTTGAGAGTGAAAAACGTTTTGTAAAATTACGTATATCTGCTAAAGGTATGCGAACTATCGATAAAAAGGGTATTGATGCAGTTTTAGCTGAACTTCGTGCCCGTGGTGAAAAGTACTAATAAGGAAACCATATCATGGCTAAAGGTGTACGTGAGAAAATTAGATTAGTTTCTTCTGCTGGTACCGGTCATTTTTATACCACTAGCAAAAATAAAAGAACAATGCCTGAAAAAATGGAGATCAAAAAATACGATCCTGTTGTTCGTCAGCACGTTGTTTATAAAGAAGCTAAAATTAAGTAATTTTACTTTTAAATAAAAAACCCAGCTTAGCTGGGTTTTTTTATATCTATGTTTGTGATAATTAGATTAAATTCATAAAAAAACTCCAGTTTCAACTGAAGCTTTATAAATTAAATGATGTCTTATTTTAAATATTCTTGCTCATATGCTCTTGCTTTTTTATCATCAAAAGCATGTTCCCAGCGGGCTATAACGATAGCAGCCAATGCATTACCCACAACATTAACTACTGTTCTACCCATATCTAAAATACGCTCAACACCCATAATATAACCAATACCCTCGATTGGAATACCAACACTACCAAGTGTAGCTGATAACACTAAAATTGAAGCACCTGGTACACCAGCTATCCCTTTTGATGCTATCATCAATGTTATAACAATGATAATTTGATCCAGAATGCTTAAATCCATACCAAATAATTGCGCGAGAAAAATAACAGTTATACTTTGATATAGTGTTGAACCATCAAGATTAAATGAATACCCAGTAGGGATAACAAAACTCGTAATTGCTTTTGGAGCACCATAAGCTTCCATTTTTTCAATGATCTTAGGCAAAGCTGTTTCAGAGCTTGCAGTTGAAAACGCAATCACGAGTTCTTCTTTCAATATTTTTAATAAGGTAAAAATATTAAATCGGCACAATTTACAAACTAAACCTAATATGACCAAGGTAAATATAATCATTGCTGAATAAACGGTTAAAATCAATTTCAGTAATGGCAATAGTGAAGCGAATCCATATTTGGCAACAGTTACCGTGATTAATGCAAATACCCCAATAGGTGCGTAACGCATAATCATATTAGTGACTTTAAACATTGTATCTGATACCACTTTTAACAAGAATAAAAATGGATCACGCTGTTTATCCGGTAGCGACATTAAGCCTAAGCCAAAAAAGACACAGAAGAAGATAACAGGTAAAACTGCACCATCAGACATTGCTTTAAAGATATTAGCTGGAATCATGTCTAAAATCATAACAATTAAACCGTGAGGTTTACCGCTAAGTTCTTCAGCTGCTTTAGTATATTTACTAATATCTGCTGAGGCTAACGTTGAAGAATCAATTCCCGCGCCAGGTGCAAAGAAATTTCCCCAAAAAAGACCTAACAAAATAGCAATAGTCGTAATAATTTCAAAATAAAGAATAGTTTTAAAACCAAGCATTCCTAAACGTTTTGATCCACCAATGCCTGCTATACCTAACGTTAAGGTACTAAGAATAATTGGTAATACAATCATCTTAATTAAGCGGATAAAGATATCACCTGCTGGTTGGAAAATATTAACAATTGCAAATTGATAATATGAATGTAATTCATGATTAGGATCAGCTAATTCATATAGAAAAGCACCTGCCACTACACCTAAGACCAAGGCAATTAAAATTTGCCAAGCAAGATTAGTTACAACTTTTTTTATAGAGAAAGACATGTAATTCTATTCCTTGTCGTGGTTTTCGAAAACAAAAAAGGATTAGTCTGTGTGGCTAATCCTTTTTTATAATTAAAAATTATTCTTCGGATTCTTGAGCGGAATCATCACTATCATAAGCCTCTTGGGACAATTCCGATTCATCATCATCTTCCGTTTCAGCAATTCGTTGTAATCCGACCACTTTTTCGTTTTCGGCTGTTCGAATTAAGGTTACCCCTTGAGTGTTTCGGCCCACTATGCTTACTTCAGATACACGAGTACGTACTAAGGTACCAGCATCAGTAATAAGCATGATTTGGTCAGTTTCTTCAACTTGTACTGCACCAACTACTGCACCGTTTCGTTCACTCACTTTAATAGAGATAACCCCTTTTGTAGCGCGTGATTTAGTTGGATATAATTCTTGTTCAGTACGTTTTCCATAACCATTTTGAGTTGCAGTTAAGATTGCACCATTTCCTCGAGGAACAATTAGTGATACAACTTTATCATCACCTTCTAATTTAATACCTCGAACACCTGTCGCTGTTCGGCCCATGCAACGAACTTTATTCGCTGGGAATCGAACCACTTTACCATTAGCAGAGAATAACATAATGTCTTCGGTGTTAGAGATTTGAGAGACTTCATCATCACTATCTGTCTCTTCAACAACCACATCATCGTTTAGTTCTTCATCATCAACGATATCAGATGTTTCATTACTTGTTAAATCAACACCAATAAGTTCATCATCATCACGTAAGTTAATAGCAATTATGCCACCGCTTCGAGGACGACTAAATTCAATTAGAGAGGTTTTCTTAACCGTACCTTGTGCTGTTGCCATGAATACACAATGTTCATCATCAAATTCACGAACAGGTAGAATTGCTGTAATGCGTTCATCAGCTTCTAGCGGTAATAAATTAATAATTGGACGACCTCGAGAACCTCGGCTGGCTTCTGGTAATTGATACACTTTCATCCAATATAAACGGCCACGGCTAGAGAAACAAAGTATAGTATCGTGAGTATTCGCAACTAATAACTTCTCAACAAAATCTTCTTCTTTAATTTTTGTTGCCGATTTACCTTTACCACCTCGACGTTGCGCTTCATAATCAGATAGCGGTTGATATTTCACATAACCTTGATGAGAAAGTGTAACTACAACATCTTCCTGAGCAATTAAGTCTTCAATATTGATATCAGCGCTGCTTGCAGTAATTTCTGTTCTTCTTGCATCTTGGAATTGATCGCGAACCGCTTCAAGCTCTTCACGAATAACTTCCATTAATCTTTCAGGGCTTGCAAGAATATGGAGTAAACCACTAATTTGAATTAGTAACTCTTTATATTCATCAAGAATTTTTTCGTGTTCAAGTCCGGTTAATCGATGTAAACGAAGATCTAAGATAGCTTGAGCTTGAGCTTCTGAAAGATAATAATGGCCATCTCGAATACCAAACTCTGGCGCTAAATCTTCCGGTCGAGCAGCATCATTACCAGCTTTTTCAAGCATTGCAGCAACATTACCTAGTTGCCAAGCTTGCGATAATAGTTTAGCTTTCGCTTCCGAAGGCGTAGCCGCTGCACGGATTAATTCAATCACAGGATCTATATTAGCTAATGCAATAGCTAAACCTTCCAATACATGCGCACGTTCACGAGCTTTACGAAGTTCATAAATAGTTCGACGCGTTACCACTTCACGGCGGTGAAGAACAAACGCTTCGATCATTTCTCTTAAATTTAATAGTTTTGGTTGGCCTTTATGTAAAGCCACCATATTAATACCAAAAGAAACTTGTAGTTGAGTTAATGAAAAAAGATTATTTAGAACAACTTCACCAACGGCATCGCGTTTAATCTCAATAACAATACGCATACCATCTTTGTCTGATTCATCGCGCAGTGCTGAAATGCCTTCAATTTTTTTATCTTTGACTAACTCTGCAATCTTCTCGATTAATTTTTTCTTATTAACTTGATAAGGAATTTCATTAACAATAATCGTTTCACGACCAGTGTGATCATCAACTTCAACCGTTGCTTTAGAACGAATATAAATGATACCACGACCAGTTCGATAGGCATTTTCAATACCTTTACGCCCATTAATTAATGCTGCGGTAGGAAAATCTGGACCTTTAATATACTCCATTAAACCATCGACAGAGATATTTTCATCTTCAATGAATGCCAAGCAGCCATTAATCACTTCAGCTAAATTATGAGGAGGAATATTAGTTGCCATACCAACTGCAATACCCGATGAACCGTTAATGAGTAAATTAGGAATTCGAGTTGGAAGAACATCAGGGATCATTTCTGATCCATCATAGTTTGGCGAGAAGTCTACGGTTTCTTTATCAAGATCTGTCAACAATGCCCCTGCAAATTTTTGCATACGAATTTCGGTATAACGCATTGCAGCAGCAGAGTCGCCGTCAACAGAACCAAAGTTACCTTGACCATCAACAAGCATATAACGTAATGAGAATGGTTGTGCCATACGAACGATAGTGTCATAAACAGCAGAATCACCATGTGGATGATATTTACCGATTACATCCCCGACAACACGAGCAGATTTTCGGTAAGGTTTATTCCAGTCGTATCCAGCTTCATGCATAGCAAATAAAACTCGTCTGTGGACGGGTTTTAGTCCGTCACGTACATCAGGCAAAGCACGCCCGACGATAACAGACATTGCATAATCAAGATAAGAGGATTTTAATTCGTCTTCAATATTGACGGGAGTTATTTCTTTGGCTAGTTCGGTCATAACACCATGTTCTCTTATTAATTTAAATCTTAAAATAGCTTATAATTATAGCACAAAAATAGCTATTAATGCAGAACTAAACTGTTTTTATTTCAACTTATTCTGTATGAATAAACAAAGTATTTTCAATTAATTGGCATAAACAGTTCAAAATCATTGTGTGCATTTCGTAGGCCATCACCTTTTTGTAAGATGGAATTCTGATTTCAATATCATTCTGACCAAGCAAACCGATTACTTCACCGCCATCAAATGCGGTTAATGCAACAATTTTCATATCTTTTATCACAGCTTCTTGGACGGCACGAATAATTGAGCGACTATTACCTTCACAAGTGGATATAATCAAAATATCACCTTGTTGCCCTAAAGCTTGAATTTGCCGCGCATATATCTCTTCATGATTTGATATCGCACTTAACAAAACATTATCCGAAACTAAAGCAATAGCAGGAATACTTGGCCTTTCAATGTCAAGACTTGTAATTAAGCGTGAAGTAAAGCTTTGTACATTCGCTGCCGCAGCCCCATTACCACATCCCATAATTTTATTACCATTAAGTAATCCACCAACAATAATATTAGCTGCTTTTTCAATTGAAGAGCCTAGTGATTCCGCCATCACTATTTGAGTTTGAATACTTTCAGTAAAATAATTTTTTATTAAATCTTGCACGTTTTTCACCTAACCATTAAAACGCATTAACTATCCATTTTTGATCTTTGCCCGTTATGGCAAAAACATCAAATCTAAACTCTGTTTCTTCAATATTAAAGTTATTCTCTAACATCCAAAGTTGTGCAGCTTGTTTAATTTTAGATTGTTTATTAAACGATATTGTCATTTCAGCTTCACCAAAATGGGCATTTTTTCGATATCTAACTTCAATAAAGACCAAGCAGGTTTTGTCTCGCATAATTAAATCAATTTCACCAATTTGGTATAGGCTATTTTGTTCCAATAATACAAGTCCTTGCTTGGTTAAAAATTGGCAAGCTAATTGTTCATAATACTGACCAATTTTTTTACTATTCGCTTTGCTGTGAGGGCTGATCAGATGCTTCATAAACATATTCTTGCCAAGAAAGTGATCGCGTTACTTCGCATTGATTACTTGTTGACAATTTACCGGTCATACCGTCTAAAAAATTAGGTTGATAAGAATCCAATTGATTGAAACGATTAGCGAGTCTCCATGCATCAATACCCATAGCGTATAATCGAGTTAAAGAATAATCTTTTTGAATATTGCCAGGGATAAGGGAAGACATTCTATCAGATGACTTAATAATCAATGGAATATCAGCATACTCAGTTTTATTCATATCATAGTTAAAATCATTTGAAGCGCTTGCTACATGGCTTTTAGAACTAGAATAAAGCGTAACTGATGATGACCCATTACCAATAGTTTTGCCCGCTCCCAAATCAAGCATTGGTTTTATTAACGTTAATTCGTCATATGATGCATAAACATAAATCGCATCAAAACCAGCGGAACTTGATGATGTTGTAGCACTACCATCATCAAAAGAGACTGGACGGCCAGTTAAACTTATTCCACTGTTATGATTCATATTGCCTCTCAAAGTACCGATACTACCGACATATTGGACATAAGCTTGAGAACCATTAGCAATTTGTGACCATTGTTTAGCAAAACTTTTAGCAACTCGTCTACCTAAATCAGTTTGTGGAACAATTAATAGTGGTTTTTGCTTATTTTGAGCAAAAATATGGTCAGCCGCATCTTTTGCTTCATCTTCAGGAGATAATGCGAAGAAACACATCTTATTAGAGGAAACAGTACCGTCATCCACTTTATTTAATGCTAAAACAGGAATAGAAGGTGCTAACTGTTTTATTTTAATAACTTCTTCTTTCAACAATGGCCCAACAATTAATTCAACATTTTGTGCTTGAGCTTGTTCAATTAAGCTTTCCATTGGTAATGATGTGGTATCTAAAACAACAACATTTTGTTGCGGTTCTTGTGGATAAAATTTAACAGCATCAACATAACCTTGACGAATTGTATTACCAAATATACGAGAAGAACCATTTAAAGGTAATAATAAAGCAACTGTTTTCGTATTTACATTATCAACAGAAAGCTTTTGGCCACCTACTAGCGCCGAAACAATCTCTTGGGCTGGATGATTTGGATATCTTGATGACCAATCTTCAATAGCTTGTTTTAATTGTGCACTTTGACTACTATTTGTTGCATCAACAACATCAGTACTATCACCTGACTGAGCTAATGCTTTTTTATTATTACTTTTATATGTATAACTTAAATCAATCCAACCTTTTAATATTACTTCATTTTCAAGGGCAGAAATTTGGCTTATTTGACTTGCAGATAATTTGCTAAAGAATTTCCAAGTATTATTTAATATCTGCTTTTGATGTTTCTCAGGGGCAAATTTTTGTAAAGATAAATAATCATGAGCTTGTTCATTTATATTTCTAGCTTTGCGATCTAAAGCTAATTTTATTGAATAATAACGATATGATTGTGAATCATTTAATTTATCAGCAGATAGTTGATTAAGATTAAATGGCTGTCCTTTTCTGACCGCTATTTCGCCTTGAGATAACAATTGGTCTTTTTGTTGTTCAGCATTAAGATTCGCAGGAAGCTCAGATAATAATTTGTTTGCTTGAGACAATTTATTCTCATTTATTAAAGCCCGCACAGCTAACAATTGCCAATCGATTTTGGCATTTCCTGAACTTGATTCAGCTTGCGACAAATAATAATTGGAATCTTTAGTCTCATCATATTTACCACTTTTCGATAAGCTGAGATTACAGCCAATTAAAAGCGAAAATAATGCTAACATAACAATAGCATAAAAGGATTGTTTTAATTTCATACCCATTCTCTTATAAATTTTCATCCCCAAATTCGTTGCACATGAACAGTAACTTCCTCACGATCGTGATAAAGCTGCTTAGCCTGAATTTGTACATTGATTTGATTATTATTTAGTTCTTTTATTAGTAATTGTAAATTTTGTTTTACTTCTTCATAACGTTTTTTCATTGGCAACTTGAGATTAAAAATTGTCTCTCGGCACCAACCATTAATAAGCCACTTGGCAATTAATTCTGTTACTTTGGCTGGTTTTTCAACCATATCACACACTAGCCAATAAATATTATGCTTTTTAGGTATAAATTTGAAGCCATCTTCACGATAATGTTTAACTTGCCCTGACTCCATAAGTTTTTCATTCATCGGACCATTATCTATAGCATATACCATCATGCTTCTTTTGACTAATTGATAAGTCCATCCTCCAGGACTCGCACCTAAATCAACTGCATTTAAACCACCTTTTAGTCGTTCATCCCACTCTTCATAAGGAATAAAAATATGAAAAGCTTCTTCTAGTTTTAACGTGGAACGGCTTGGGGCATCAGCAGGAAATTTTAATCTTGGTATTCCCATATAAAAAGGCGAATTATTTTGACTTAAGGAATATCCTACATAACAACTATTATTGTTAATGAATAATAGATGAATAACTGGCCGTGATGGATTTTGAACTTTTAAAAGGATACGCTTATTTCGTAAAGCTTGTCGAAGAGGAACTGTAAATTTCCGACAAAATCCTGCTAATTGTTTACCTTCATTCGTATCAGCAACTTCGACACGCAAATCACCTGCTTTATCAACAATACCAGATAATGCCTCGATTATTGGAGTGATACGATCTTCTGTTGGTAAATTATCTAATAAATCACCTGCAACAAACATTTGTCTGGCAAAAATCAGTGTTCGAAATGAAATTTCTTTAATCAATAATTGAGCATCACCATCTTGGTAACATTCAAATATTATATAACCACTATTTTCTTTAACTTTCGCAAATCCAAATATCTCTTTTTGTGCGGCCCTATCAGTTATTTCTGCCGCACATTCTTTTTCGAATCCAGGCCGGCAATACAAAATTATTTTATTTAGTTTTTGCATATCGTATCTTATCGTTTTTCACAATCGAATTTGTTAAATTAATCTGATTGAACTTTATCAGTATATAAAGGTGCATCCCCTTTGGGACGAGTTTTAAATCGTCGATGCAACCACATATATTGTTCTGGTGCTTTAAGAATTTCTTGTTCAATTGCTTTATTCATAAACGTGGCCGCTTGAACATCATCATCGATAGGATATCCCTTAAGTTCAGGAGTCACATAAACGGTATAATGACCTTTTGTTTCACGTTTAGGGGTGAAAGGTATAATTGCTGGTTGGCCTAATTTAACTAAAATTCGAGTCCCTATTGTGGTTGCGGCTTTTTCGACAGCAAAAAGTGGAGCAAATACACTATTTTTAGGGCCATAATCATGATCAGGTGCATACCATAACAATTCACCATTTTTTAGTGCTCTAATCATGCCTTTAGTATTATAGCGATCCAACATATATTTGTTTGATTTTAAACGCCCTTTTAATTGAATATAATCCATAACCGGATTATCGTTTGGTCGATAAACACCAACACCAGGATGACTCATTCCTAAAATACGTGCACCTAGCTCTAACGTTAAAAAATGAATCCCAATTAATAGAACACCTTGTCCAGATTGTTGTATGCGAGTGATATGCGAATCACCTACAATTGAAGAGTGTTTAGCAAGTCTTTTATCTGACCAAAACCAAGCCATACCCGTTTCAAATATAGCAAGTCCAGTTGAAATAAAATTATCTCTTAATATGTTATCGCGTTCTTGATCGGTTTTTTCAGGAAAACATAGTTTCAAGTTCTGTTTTGCGGTTTCTTTACGCTTACCGATTAACTTCATTGAAAGCAATCCTAAGCCTTTTCCTATTTGATAAATTATTGGATATGGCAACAATACGATTAGATATAAAACACTAATACCAAACCACGTTAACCAGTAACGAGGATGTAATAACCGTTTTGTAAAAGTAGGATGAATTTCTTGACTCATATTAAGATTAAATAACAATTTAAACAAAGTGAATTATTATATACCAATCTTGAATCAAGCGGCAGAAAAATAAAATAATTAAGCATGATGGAACATCATTTTATTAATAGATTTTTTTGTAAAGATAATGTTTTAAAAAAGATGTTAGGGATTAAATTGATTAATCCCTATTCTATAATTTTTAGTAATTTTTAAATTGAAACATGCTCAAAAAGGCCGCTCCTCAACTTTTTTTAATTTTAAATAGCTACTGGCGCTTTAATTGCAGGATAAGGGTCATAGCCAACAATTTCGAAATCTTCAAACTCATAATCAAAAATTGTAGGTGGCTTACGTTTAATAACCAGTTTAGGCAATGGTTTCGGTTCACGACTTAATTGTAAATGGGTCTGTTCCATATGATTAGAATAAAGATGTGTGTCTCCACCAGTCCAAACAAAATCACCGACTTCTAAATCACACTGTTGAGCTATCATATGAACGATTAACGAATAACTGGCAATGTTAAATGGTAATCCTAAAAATACATCACATGAACGCTGATAAAGTTGACACGAAAGTTTACCTTGAGCAACATAAAACTGAAAAAAAGCATGACATGGCGCTAATGCCATATGATCAAGTTCGCCAACATTCCATGCAGAAACGATCATTCGTCTTGAATCAGGATCATGTTTAATTTGTTCAATTACTTGAGAGATTTGATCTATCTGACGACCATCGGCGGCTCCCCAAGCACGCCATTGTTTACCATAAACTGGGCCAAGATCACCATTTTCATCCGCCCATTCATCCCATATCGTTACTTTATTATCTTTTAAATAATTAATATTGGTATCACCTTTAAGAAACCAAAGCAATTCATAGATAATTGAACGTAAATGACATTTTTTTGTTGTTACCAACGGAAAGCCATCTTGCAAATTAAATCGCATTTGATGACCAAAGATCGATAATGTACCTGTCCCTGTTCGATCTGATTTAGGTGTTCCCTCATCTAAAATTTTTTGCATTAATGCTAAATATTGTTTCATTTTGAGATAACCTTATTGTTAAATCTATATGCATATAAAAGGATCAAAATTCCACCGATAATCATTGGTAGACAGAGAATTTGCCCCATACTAATAAAATTCAAAAATAATCCTAACTGTTCATCTGGTTGTCTGAAGAACTCTATGATGAATCTGAATATTCCATAGCAAACCAAAAATAGCCCTGACACAGCACCTGTTGGACGTGGTTTACGGATAAAAAGGTTCAAGATAATAAATAAGACTATACCTTCAAATACCATTTCATAAAGTTGTGATGGGTGTCTTGGTAAAACACCATTTAATTGGCTATATAAAGAAAACCATTCGGGATGTGATTGTACAAACATAAAATCGGCATGAGTCGAAGTCGGAAATAACATACCAATTGATGAGTTAGTTACACGTCCCCAAAGTTCACCGTTGATAAAATTACCAAAACGACCAAACATCAAACCGATCGGAACTAACGGTGCAACAAAATCGGCTACTTGCATAAATGTTTTTTGGGTCTTTTTAGCAAATATAGCAATAACGCAAATTGCACCAATCAATCCACCATGGAAAGACATTCCTCCTTCCCAAACTCGAAATAAGATTGCAGGCTCATCAATAAAAGCATCAAAGTTATAAAATAATATATAGCCTAATCGTCCACCAATGAAGAGACCTAAAAATCCCCAGAATAGTAAATTTTCAACTTGTTGCGATGTCCAATTACTATTTGGTTTGTTAGCTCGTCGCTTAGCTAAATATAAGGCGCCAAGTATGCCAAATAAATACATTGCGCCGTACCAATGTAAGGAAATAGGTCCGATTGAAAAAGCAATTGGATCAAAATTGGGGAATTGTAAAAATTGATTCATTTTTTAACACGCTGTTTATTTTTTCGTTTATGAGTAAAGAAGTTAAATCGTTTTTTCTTAGAAAGATTTGTTATAGGATCTTCTATGTCAGATTGTATAGTAAAAACAGGCAAAGAAAACTCTTTCATCGCCTTACGATATACATCACGCTTAAAAGCAATAACCTGCCTTATAGGATACCAATAACTTACCCACTTCCAATCATCAAATTCTGGCGTTGGTGAAATATTTAAGTTTATTACCGATGTATCAGAAATTAATTCTAATAAAAACCACTTCTGCTTTTGGCCGATACATACAGGCTGATTATCCCAACGAATCATTCGTTTAGGTAGTTTATACCTTAGCCAGCCATTGGTAACCGACAAAATTCTTACATCTTTGGGTTGTAATCCTACTTCTTCATTAAGTTCACGAAACATTGCTTGTTCAGGTGTTTCGTTTAGTTTTATTCCGCCCTGAGGAAATTGCCAAGAGTTTTGCCCATAACGTCGAGCCCAAAGTACTTGACCATACCTGTTACAAATAACGATTCCTACATTTGGACGGTAGCCATCATTATCGATCACTGACTACCTCAAAAATTTATTTTTTTATATAGCTGAATTGTTTCATACATACACTAATAAATAAATAGGAAAATGATATTAATCGTCTAAATCTAATATTATATGCGAGATTTTTGGGATAATTTAATAATAGTAATAATATTAATTAGCGCAAATGTAATCTCTATCGCTAGGCTTCCTAAAGAGCCTATCCATAAACTATAAATGATCCATAAAGCACTACTCAATAATATAAGTAATCGCATCTTTTGTTGTTCAAATCGGAATAGCGCAATGGTTACTAATGTCGTTCCAATAACCGAGAAATAATTAATGAATTGCTTCCAATCCGGCGTTGTAAAAAAATAAAATATCCACATCAATGCAATAAAGAAAAACATTGCTAAAAAATTCTTAGTATAAGTAGAAGTCACATTCCTAAAAATATTTACAATATTGAGTATAGCAGCAGGATAGGATTCAGGACCTAATAAATAAAAATGCAGCGTCATAATGACGTTAACAATCGTTAATTGCCATCGGAATGCATTATCATTACGTTGCAAAAAGGCACTAACACCGACAAGATAACCTAATATACCAATTAGTTGAGGAACTGTTGTGTATTTTTCAATAAAATCTGAACCAAAAAATTGATATAAAAAGTTTAAATTATCCACTGTTTACTCCTTAGACAAATGGATCTGAATAATAAATGATTCATGAATATACTTTTACTATTTGTAGAATGCAAAAAAGCCCAGCATTGCTGCTGGGCTTTCGCTCTAATTTAAAAGTCTGGCGGCACCCTACTCTCACATGGGTAATACCC